>DASXUJ010000020.1 GCA_036504895.1 Syntrophorhabdaceae bacterium | reverse complement strand
ATGTCTTTCTGATACGTTGCTCAGGAGGACGCGAAGGTGCGGGCGAGATCGCTGTCGATCACATAGATACAGATCTCTTTGGCGCCTTTCGACGAGTAGAGATACTTCCTCTGAAGGTTTTTCATGAGGAAGGTGACTTCGTCCCTGACCCGTTTGTCGTAGGTCTTGAATACTTCGGTGCCGAAATCTTTAATGGCGCCCCGGAAGTTGTCGTTTTTCAGGAAAGGGTCCATTACCTTCTCCTTCAGACTGTGTACGTACCTTTCAAGGAGGCTATTATAGATAGTGGTGGCGGCAAGGGGTTTTCCGTCCATGAGGATCTCCTGCGTCAAGGTCCGGGATGCATATTGCTGCTGTACTTCTCTTCTGAACTGGCGCATCTGACCCATGTCTGCCCCTGATCCGAGAATCTGTTTTTCCATGGTTTGAAAGAAAGTTTCTGAAATGTCGAGTGTCTCGCTGGTATAATGGCACCGCTCCACGCGACCGGCCTCGAAATTGGTGGCAAAAATATAATTCTGGATATCCATCGAAACGCGCTCGCTGTTGAAATAGTAAAGACACTCCTTCATTTCCTGGAGTACGGCATAATTGTACGAGCTGAGGAGGGATTCGAAGAACCCCTCGGGAACGAGCCCCGCAAGGTCTTTCCGCTTTTCGCTGAAATAGGTGCAGACTGCCGGCATATTCACGAGCGTACCGTTCATGCCGTAAACGCTGAAGAACTCGTTGAAGATTTTGATGGAATCCCTGCCCGAAAACCCCCTGTCCCCTTCCGACTCGGACTCTGCGAAAATAGCCCTCCTCCTCTTGGAATTGAAGCGTTTTCTATCTTCCTGGCCGAGCCACGAAGGCAGTGTTCCGGCATAGACATCCATTTTGAGAAGGTGAAGGCCCGGATCACAGAAGAGGAAGTATTTTTCCGGCTCTTCGATCCATTCCTGACAGCCCTGGGATTCGCCCTTCAGCCTGGATGATATGATGACCTTTGCAAAGTTCTGAAGCACCCGGGGAAGAAATCTCTTTTCGATCTGGTCCCCGAAAGTGTTCTTGTAAATCTTTACTTCCGTGTTGTAATCCAGAACGTAAGGCATCTTTATACGGGTAATGCGGTCGGTGAAGGATTGGGCCCCTTCGATATTTTCTCTGTCTTCGGGATTCATGAGCGCCAGAAAAAGGGAATTCACATTTTCTTCGATATCCTCCACTTTGTGCACCCCTTCGCTGATTATGCCGTGGAGGTTCGCAAAACGCTCTTTATTATGGGCCTTAATGTCCATAAGGGAATAGACCCCGTTATTGGTGCTCGCATACCTCGAAAATATATATTTTACACGATTACTATCCTTGAGAAGCGCATTCAGCCGGTTCTGGAGAAGCTCGTTGGTAACCACGTTCATTTTGGCGCCCCGGTCGCCGGGATTAAATACGCTGATTCCCTGGCCCAGGCGGCGGTTCACCTCATAACGGCGTACGTAGACCATCTCGAACACCTTGGCGGGAGATCCGAGGATATCGAGGAGCGTCTGATAGAGGGAGAGGCAGACAGTGCAGGGATTATCTCTGAATACCCATTCGTACTGTTTATGGGAGAAGAGCTTTTTTTTGAATTCTTCATCCTTGATGAGGCCGTCGATCATCTCTTCCCGGTATTCCCTCGGGACGATGAGAAGGGGATGGTCGTGACTGGGACAGGGGACATCCAGGTACTCTTTGTGCGACATAGAAGAGGCCTGTTCCTTCTGCAGCCTTTTCTTGGGGTGGAAGGGGGAATCTTCAGCCAATCCCATCAATTGGGTCAGGAGCGCATGAGAGTCATCTTCTCCTGCCACGGTCAAAGATTTTTTGTCGAGATGCCAGGTTATCTCATAGGCGCCGCCTTCGGGTGTCAGGCTGTACTGCTCGAACTTCATGAGGAGGTTGTTCAGAAAAGTGCTCTTGCCCGATCCGTGGGGGCCTTCGAATATATATATTCTGTTTTGCTGTGCCCCGTGGCGGAAAGATGAAAAGAGATTCACCAGGCGGTTGGCAAAAAGGCGGTCTGCGAAAAAAGGGTGGTCCGTGCCTTCCACGAATAGGTTGCCGCAGTCATATGATACGTACTGGATCGACTCGGGGTCGTCCGGATATTCGTCCACGCCTTTTCGGACCGATGAGATCACCATATCGTACATTCTTTGAAAGACGTTCCGGAACACGCGTTCCGGGTAATCCCTCGCATAGGACATGAATTCGGTAAGCTTTACAGGGGCCCTGCGCTCCTGTTCCCTGATCTTGGTGCTTAATCCATGAAGAACTTCTTCGGCTTTCGTCATGCTCGTTGCCCTATTGCATCAGGATTTTGGTAAGTTTCTGTTTTTCCATCGTGTAAACCGTCCTCCGGGCCACTTTCTTCTTACTCCCCTGGGCCAGTTTTCTCCCCATACCGTAATAATATTTTTCAGTCCTCCTCAGATCCGACTCGGCCACGAATTCCGTGGTTTCCAGTTTTACGGGCCCTCCCCACAGATATTCGATGCCCATCATGGTATTGGCGATAAATTCCTGGACGAGAGGTTTTTCCTCGAAGCGGTGGTCGAGATAGAGGGACCCCTCCTTTGATTTTTCCTCATTTACCTTGATATGAGGCGGATGATAGAGGGAATCGAGGAGCATCTGTTTGTAGTCGTCAGCTTTTCTGCTCTTCACATAATATTCCCAGGCGTTTTTTTCCGCATTCGGCCGTCTTCCGGTCACGAAGAGTTTGTACCTGTCGACAAAATCCTGATCTATGAAGGTATTGATGAAGACGAAGTCATTGAGGTTACTCCTTACTTTGAATACGCAATCACGGGCCGTGTCGCTCTTTTTGTCGAAATCGTTCCTTTCGTTCGATCGGGTGATTCTTTGAAAATCATAGCCGAGCCTGCCTTTCCCCGCCATTTCCTCGATGAATGAGAAGAGCCGCATGCCGAGGGCATACGGATTGAGACCCATCCGGGGAAGGGCTGTAACCTTTGCATTCACACTCGCATAGTTGACCTCGTTCCCTTTAATCCTGGTATCTTTCATGAAAAGCTGATCATGCCAATAGCTTGCCCACCCTTCATTCATGATCTTCGTCCGTATCTGGGGCTGAAAATAAAGGGAGGTCTTGCGCACAATCTCCATAATGGTGATCATCCACCGGTTCTCCTCTTTTTGGAGAAAGGGGGAGTGGGTTTCGAGAAACTGCAGGATGTCCGGGGGAACGGATTTCCCTTTTTTGTTTTGCCTTTCGAACATTGCCTCAAATTCGGGATATTTTCTTACCACCGCCGAAAAGAAGACGGATGCCCCCATCGCTCCATACTGCGAGACGGCCTCGTTATACCGTTCCAACTCCTTCAGGTACTCCGTCATGGTGACGCCCTTCACCTTCTGAAGAAAGATGTCGTAATAATAGTCGAGACGCCTCGATTCCTTCGATTCCGAAGCCCGGTCGAAATCGGAAAGGACCCCGTAATAATTGACCAGGTTATCTATGCCGCGGGCGAATTCTATTACGTAATCGACCCACCTGCCCTTCTCGGAGCGGAGCATTGCGACGGTCCTCTTATCCGATAAGGCTTGACCCGCGAAATCCTCGTCCCAGGTATGCCGGTAGTAGAGGTTGTTCTGAAAGAAATCGATATGGGCGAGGACGTGGTAGAAGATCATCACGTTGAGCCAATCGGGATTGTTATCGTTATAGAACGAGATGGCAGGTCTCGTGTTTATTACCGTCTCATAGGGGTTGTGGGGGAAAAGCTCGTACTTCCCCTTCTCTCTCAGCACTTCCACATCATGAACCCAGTAATCATAGAGGGTGGGGATCATGTTCTTCGGGCCGAGCTCGAGGAGGTCCTTGTTCGATACGATATATTCAAGCGTTTCGGTCTGGAAGGTAAGGCCCGCGTCTTTTGCCCGCTCCTTGCACCCTTCCATGATCTTTTTCGTGTGCTGACTCACTAATTCCATGGGTTACCGTCCTCTCTTCACGAGATAAGCCTCTTGATGCCTTCGATAAGCCGGGATTCTTCAGGGTTGTCACCGATCAGATCGATCTTCAGCTTATCCGGGCGCTTCTCCGCCACCTCGCCCAGGTATCTGCCCGCCGTGGTCGTCGAATAAGAGCCCTCGCCGGGGCTTGTAATCGTAATGCCCATCCTGCTGCTGTAGGCGAGCATTTTCCCAAGCTCGGGAACCGTCTGCTCTCCCGTCACGTCCCAGTCGTCGCCGTCGGTACCCTGAAACACATAAATATTGTAATCCCGGTCCAGACCGTCTTTTTCCACGATCTCGTTGACCATCCTGTAGGCGGACTCCATCTTGGTGCCGCCTGCTATGGAGAGGCTGTAATAGGTGTAGAAATCGGGCACCTCCCGCGCCGCGGTATCGTGGAGAATAAACCGCGTCTCCACCTGCCCCTGGTACTGAAAGAGGAGCCAGCTATAGATCATCACGTGCTGGGTCACAATTACTTCCGTGGGCAGGCCCGACATGGAGCCTGAATAGTCACGGATGAAAAAGACGAGGGCCTGGGCCTCGTAGTCCTGTTCTTTTGAAAGAATACGGTAAATGCTGTCCTGAGGAGAGACAAGGAGCGACGCAGGGTCTATGTCGGTGGGGTCGCTGATCCTCCCGAGACCCATATTCGTCTGGAGGACCCTCCGCAGGGTTGCTTTCTTGTCCAGGACCTGGCCGAAACCACGGTGCTTGTCAGTGAGGTCGTAGGTGAACTTCTTCATGGAGCGTTTCGTGCCTTTTTCCTTAAGGTTCGGCAACTGAAACTTTTCGGTAAGGATCCTGCCGAGATCGTAGAGGGTAGTCTCGATCTCATGGTCTCCCCCTTCTCCCTGGCCATGGCCGCCGCTTCCACCCTCCGATTTCTCATGGAAGGGCTCCTCTCCGATTACCTCACCCTCCTCGCCGTCTCCCGTTCCCCCCGTACCTTCCTGCTGCTCCTCGTCGGGATTCCGCGAATCATGATAGAACTTTTCCTCAACCGTGGTGGGGACCACCACCGTCTTCTCCTTGCCTCCGATCACCGGCTTGAGCAGCCTTCCGAGCCTGATCTTTCTGGGAAAGCCGTCCTTCTCCCTCTGTACGTCCCTCTCAATAAGGTCTTCTATGGAGCCGATGGTATGGATATAGGAGTAAGGGGAAGGGACCGACAACTTAAAGAAGCTCAGGTCGGAGCTGTCGTAAAGAGCTGTGGAAGGGGGACCCTTTTTATCAGTTTTCATCGTTTTTCGTACAGAAATATTCTATGGTTTTCTGGGCACAGGTCGAGCAGTACCCGAGCTTGTCCAGCATGGTGGTGATCATCCTGTCGTAGAGCTTCTGGTTCTCCTCGTTCGTCCTGTTTGCAAGGGCGCCTATGAGGCTTCCCGCACCGGCGATATCCGATTTCAGTCTCACGTCGGTGACCGCCTTTACCAGTTCTATATTGTCCATGAAGTCATAATCAGGGTCGACGGAAATCTTCTGGCCATAGATCTTTCGAATGGAGGTCCTGAAGGATTCCCTCTGCTCCTCTGTTTTCAGGCCGAGCCTCTCCTCCACACTCTGGATGAAACGCTCATCGATCTTCAATGCCCTGAGCTGACCCGTCTGGGGGTCCTTATACTTCCACATCCTGTCCTGGCCGAGGTTTTCCGCGTCCACCCCGATTATCATGTTGACGTAATTCATCACGTCTCTCTTGATGGCGAGGGGCTCGTCCATGTATGCATTAAACATCTCCGTCATAATCCGCTCGCGATAGAGGCCCTTGGCGACTTTCAGGTCCTCGAAGTATTTGACCCTCTCGGCAGGTTCCGTCACATAATCGAGAATTACCTTTTCCAGGGCCTTGAAGATGTCTTCCGCAAACATGCACTGACCTTCATTGGTCTCGGAGGTTTCCATGAGCATCTGAAGTGCCCTGCCCAGGTCCCTCTGACCTAGTCCCTTCTGTCCGAACCTTTTGGTGATATCCGGCTCGTGGTTAAGCATATCGATGACTTCCGAGAGGGTCTTGATACTCTTCTCTCCCGCCACTTCGCCCGCAGAGAGCTTCATCATTTCGATAGCCGTCAATTTTTCGGTTTTGGGAAGGCGTGTCAGCACGACCCCTACTGAGGCCGCGTAATTAAGATTCGGATCCTGATGGAGCCGCTCCTTGGTGAGAGTGGTTTTCACCTCGCTTCCCAGGGCGTACTGCGTAAGACTATACTGGAGCCTGTAGTCGGTATTGTGGGCTACGTAGCATATCCTGCATCTGTCGACGATGGGCGCCTCTTCTTTCTCTGCGAGAAACCTGTTGAACTCGGAGTTGTTGCTGGTGGCTATGATAAGGGTATCGATCGGCCAGCGGAACCCGTCGATCTCTATGGACCGGTTCTGAATTACGCCCAGATATACCTGGACGAGGTCTTTCTTGTTCTTGAACACCTCGTCACTGAAATGTATCCCGCCTCCAGCCACCCGTGCCAGGGCCCCCCTCCTGAGGTCAAACCTGTAAGGGTTATTCGGGTCGGACAGGTGGAGGAGGCGCTGGATCGATTCCTCACCCAAAAGGTCCACTGCCGAGGAGGTGATCTTGTCTTTTGCGGAGTACTTGCCCGTAATCGTCCCGAGGCTCTCGCTCATGGGCACGGGGACCACTTCGATGCACTCGAGCAGCTTTTCGATATCCCCGTCGACACTGTTTCTCATATCGTTCAGGATGTAGTCGCTGCATGCACCGAGAGGCCTGTAGTTTTCATAGAGTCCTTCGATCTCCCTGTCGTCGAATCCGCCATGCTCGGCGAGGAATTCCTTCGATCTGCCATCATAGGGGAAGAGATTCATGGCAAGAATAATGGGGTCCTCGAAAGTCTGGGACTGGACGGTTTTTATTTTTCCATAGGTTTCCATGCGATCGAGATGGGTAAAGTTGAATGTGAACCGGCGGTTTTCCACCTGGCTCAGAAACCTGCGGTAGAGGGCGCAGAGGTTCTCTACCAGGAATGTCTTTCCATTGCCGGGCTCGCCCACAAGAACAAAGGCCATCTCCCTCGAAGAGCCCCCTTCCGCTGCATCTTTGACACTCGAAACGAAGCTGTTGATCTCATCGAACATGCCGATCACATGCTTCTGTCCCTTTCTGAATATCCCGAAGTCATAGGTGCTCTTTCCATTGACCATGACTTTTTCGATCATATCGTTCTTTTCGAGTATCATGCGGGCAACGCTCTCGAAAGCGTTTTCGAACTTCCTGTTCCCCTCCTTGACTTCCTTCAGGTGGTGAACAAGCGACTTTGCACCATTCTCATTCATGGCAACCTCCATGGGTTTGGCCCGGCTTTGCCGGATATTGGGTATTATCTTTCAGTACTGGGATGCAGCAGAAATCAGAAACCGGTCATGGGAGGAATTGCCCTTCGTGAAGAGAGGTGAAAAAGAAAAGGATAAGAGCTGCATGGCATCTCATTCTACTCAGCCTACTATGCAATAAAGATACCAGACGTGCCTTCTTCCTGTCAAGAGGGCCTGAACCCTGCAAAAAAGCCGATGTACCTAAATGTAAACACATAGAGGCAGTAGCCTCCCGGCGACCGAAACGTCAATTTTGAGACGGGGATGAGACGAAGGAGGTCCCATCGCCAGGGGACCTCCTTACTAAAATGGTATATTTATGACGCTATTTTATTGACAAATAAACTGGTCTAATATATAACATAGTACGCTAAGTTAGCTATATAACTATATAAAGTCATATAGCGAAGGGTCCGGAAAAGAAGCAGAGGCACGACGGATTCATTTGAAAACCCTCCAATAGGGGAGGCAGGACCGACTAAATCAGTATTGACAAAAAACAGGTATCTTGCTACGGTGCAGGAGACCGGATAACAGTTTTCCACGGGAACACGCGGCTTACGCCGTATAATACGTCATGGGAGGATTTATATGAAAAAAGGTTTCGGTGTCATATGTACTATCGTGGGCATCATGATCGTTGCATTCCTTTTCACCTCAATACCGGCTCAAGCCCAGGAGAAGGTAATTAAGCTCCGTTACTCGAACCTCTTCCCTCCTGTGCACCCCATCAGCAAGCTCTCCGAAGAATGGTGCAAAGAGGTGGAGAAGAGGACCCACGGGCGGGTAAAAATCACCTACTTCCCCGGCAGCACCCTCACCCCTCCCATGCAGAACTATGACTCTACGGTAAAAGGCATCGCCGATATCGGCCAGAACCTTCTCGCCTATGCCCCCGGCAGGCTCCCTCTTAGCGAGGTCCTCCAGCAGCCCCTTGGCTATACGAGCGGCTACCAGGCGACCAAGCTCGCAAACGCATACTTTCAGAAGTTCAAGCCGAAAGAATTCGACGACGTGAAGGTCATGTACCTCCATGGCGCAGCCCCCGGCATCTTCCATACCAAGAAAGTCATCAACTCGATTGACGATATCAAGGGATTGAGAATCAAGGCAAATGCGGAGAACGCCGACATCGTGAGCGCCGTGGGAGGCGCCCCTGTCACCATGCCTATCACCGAGACCTATGATGCATTGCAGAAGGGCCTCTGCGAAGGCATCCTGCTGCCCATCGAGGCACTTAAAGGCTGGAGATTCGGAGAGGTGGTAAAGACGAGCCTCGAGAACTATGCCGTTTCCTACATGACCTCCATGTATGTCATCATGAACAAGAACAAATGGAACTCCCTCACGAAAGAAGATCAGGCCGCCATCGAGAAGCTCAATGAAGAATGGATAGAGAAACAGGGCAAGCTCTGGAACCAGCTCGACAAGGAAGCAAAGGAATACGCCATGCAGAAAGGCGTGAAGTTCATCAAGGCATCGAAGGAAGAAGAGGCGAAGACCGCCGCCAAGATGAAACCCATCCAGGAGAAATACGTGAAGGCCATGAAGGCCAAAGGCCTTCCCGGCGACGAGACCATGAAGTTCTGCCTCGACTATATCAAGTCCCATCCCTAAGCCGTTTCAACAAGGACAAGGGGCATATACGCCCCTTGTCCATCCGGAATAACGTGGAGGATCAGCATGAACCGTTTCTCAGTCGTAGTCTCGAAAGTAGATATTGTCTTTCATATTATCGCGGGGTCGACGCTCGCATTCATGATGCTCGTCACCCTGCTCGATGTGCTCATGCGCAACATCGGCCGTCCCATCGTGGGCTCCATGGAGATCATCTCCTTCTGCGGCTCCATAGTGATCGGCTTCGCCATCCCCTATACCTCGTGGAAGAAGGCCCATGTCTATGTGGATATGCTGGTCGACAAGATGACTTCCGCCGGAAGAAAGGTGATGGATTCCATCACCCGGTGCATGGGGATCGCCCTATTTTTATTTATCGGATATAACTTCATTCTCTACGGTCTCGACCTCAAGCACACGGGTGAGGTGAGCGCGAGCTTCAAGCTCCCCTTCTACCCCATTGCCTGGGGACTCGCCTTAAGCTGCTTTCTCGAGAGCGTCACCCTCTTCTGCGATCTTCTAAGGACCGTCAAGGAGGCAGGCAAATGAACGAAGTTACCGTCGGCATCTTCGCCCTCTTCATCCTTCTCTGCCTGTTTCTGACCGGCATCGAATTGGCCTTCTGCATGGCCATCGTGGGGTTCGCGGGCTTCGTCTACCTCGTCTCCTTCTCCGCTGCCTGCAACCTTCTGGTCAAGGACTTCTTCGATACCTTCACGACCTACGGGTTTACCGTCATCCCCCTCTTTGTCTTGATGGGGCAGATCGCCTCCAATTCGAATATCGCGAAGAGGTTATACATGGCCTCTCATAAATGGGTGGGCCACGTGCCCGGGGGGCTTGCCATGACTACCGTGGCAGGGGCGACCATCTTCAAGGCCATGTGCGGCTCGACCCTTGCGACGGTCGCGACCTTCTCGGGCATCGCCATTCCCGAGATGGACCGGTACGGGTATAAGAAAGAGCTCTCCACCGGGGTCGTTGCCTCGGTAGGCACCATCGGGATGCTCATCCCTCCTTCCTTGGTCCTCATCATCTACGGGATCGTGGTGGAGCAGTCGATCGGCAGGCTCTTCCTCGCGGGGATCGTCCCCGGCATCCTGATCTCGGCGCTCTTCCTCTGCGTGATCTACGGGTGGGTGAAAATATCTCCCGAGGTGGCGCCCCAGACCCCGAAGTCGTCCTGGGGTGAGCGGTTCAGGGTCCTGCCCGAGTTCATCGTGGTCATCATCATCTTTGCGGTGGTTATCGGCGGGCTCATGATCGGGGCCTTCTCCCCCACCGAGGCGGGCTCCATCGGGACCGCGGCGGTCCTTATCCTTGCGGCAGTGAGGAAAGAGGTGAACTTCAAGATGCTCGTCAAGTCCTGGGATGAGTCCCTTCGCACCGCGGTCATGACCCTCATGCTCGTGGCAGGCTCCTCCGTGCTTGGTCACTTCCTCGCGGTCACGGAGATCCCCATGATCGCGGCCGACTGGGTGACGGGGCTTCCCATTCCCCGGTACCTCATCATGGTCCTCATTATCCTCGTCTACCTCCTGGGAGGCTCCTTTATCGACGACCTGGCCTTCATGATCCTGGCGACGCCGATCTTCTACCCGGCGGTCATTAAACTAGGCTACGATCCGGTCTGGTTCGGCGTTATGGTGGGCATCACCATCATGATCGGGGTCATCATCCCCCCGGTTGCGATCTGCGTGTTTATCGTACGGAACATTACCGGGGTACCCTTCAATACGATCTATAAAGGGGTGCTGCCCTTCCTGCTGAGCCTCTTCGCGGCGGCGCTGCTGCTCTTCCTCTTTCCGAGCATCGCGACCTGGCTTCCCAATCTATTCATGGGAGCGGGGACGTAAGCGATTTTTTGCGTCCCCTTCGGGACAGCAATCTCTTGACAAAGCTCTCAGGGGCCGGGCCATGTGCCCGGCCCTTCTTTATACTTTCATGACTGCATTGGAAAGTCTCACGAATCTGGCCCCCGGACAGACCAAGAGGCAAAACCGCCCGGGAGGGCGTAAAATTCACGTTTTCCAAAGACGAGCAACAATCTGCTACAGTTTTGATATCTTTTTGTGGTATACTTCCTCATCAAAATGCGCCCATAGCTCAATTGGATAGAGTGTTGGACTACGAATCCAAAGGTTGCAGGTTCGATTCCTGCTGGGCGCATTTAATAAGCATTCCCCTTTAAAATCCGAATCCCGCACATACATTCCTCTCGTGGCACGTGCACCGTTGTTGACGCGATTGAACGCGGGTATTATATATCCGTTAACGAAACCTTCCGGTGATTGCCGTTCGACAGCAAAGCTCTTCTCGCTGCGTCTTTCTGGAATGAACAATCCCCGAAAAAGGAGGACCTATGATACCATCATCGAGGGCGCGGGTGCCCGTACATACCGCGGAGCAAGTGAACGAGCGGATACGGCGGAATACTGAATATACCATCAAGCTTTATTCGACGGCGGGGAGAGAGGCCATAGACCGCCGTCTTAAGGAGCTCGATGAAGAATGGGACGTGGAGCGTATGATTGAAGCGAACGCCTCGGCCATAAGTATTGTAGGCCTTACCCTCGGGGCCACGGTAAGCCGGAAATGGTTCGTTCTCCCTGCCATCGTAGCGGGCTTTCTCTTTCAGCACGCACTCCAGGGATGGTGCCCTCCTATACCCGTGCTGAGACGGCTGGGGTTCCGCACTTCACAGGAGATCGATTACGAGCGCTATGCCTTAAAGGCCATTCGGGGCGATTTTACCGCCATCGACCAGTCCACCAGCGCCGACAGGGCGCTGAGCATTATGGAGCAGTAAGAGTCCCGGACAACTACGGTGGTGCAGGGCCGTTGGCCATGTGGCATGGCAACATTAAAGGACCCTCTCTTGTTCACATCTTTTTGTGAGAGCGCGCAATTGTAGACATTCAGCCGCCTTTCCTGATTGTCTTGGGGAGGCGCCGGACCTCACTCAATCCAATTTTCCTTAAATACCGTCTTATGAGAAAGTTCACCTGAACCGGCCCCCATGCGACAGGTGGTTGACAAGATATCCACCCATGTTTAGGTTCCATACCATGAGGCTTTGATAAAAAGCCTCTTCGTTCGAGGGTGGTAGGTTTTTTCCGGTAGTCGGACGTCAACCGGAGCGGCGATGACATACACCCTCATCAATCTAGGCCGGGGATGGTCCGGAGTATGCATAATAAATATAGCGATATCCAGGAGCAACGGTCTCTCCCGACCGGAATTGAGGTAACGATCAATTGATGATGCATCGATTCCCTGCACGTGTCCTGATGACTGCTGACGCCGTAGGTGGGGTGTGGACCTATGCACTCGAGCTCGCCCGCGGCTTGGGGCGGCGAGGCATCGAGGTGGTCCTCGCGACCATGGGCGCCCCCCTTACCCCCGATCAACAACGGGCCGCGGCGCACGTGGCGAACCTGGAGCTCGTCGAGAGCCGGTATAAACTCGAATGGATGCAGGACCCCTGGGAAGATCTGGAGCAATCGGGCGAGTGGCTTCTCGAATTGAGAGACCGTTTCGAGCCTGACGTGGTCCACCTTAACGGATACGCCCACGGGACCCTGCCGTGGGACACGCCCGTACTGGTGGCAGGCCATTCGTGCGTGCTCTTCTGGTGGGCTGCGGTAAAAGGAGAAAAGGCCCCCGACTCATGGAGGCGCTATAAGGAAACGGTCGAAAACGGCCTCCACGCCGCCGACCTCGTAGTCGCGCCTTCCAGGGTAATGCTCGCATCCCTCATCCGGGAGTACGGCCCTTTCGCCGCCACGAAAGTGATCCCCAACGGACGCCGAATGGACTTATACCGTCCTTTCCAAAAGGAGCCTTTTATACTTTCCGTCGGCCGTATCCGGGACGAAGCCAAAAATATTGCCGCCTTAGAGAAACTGGCACCCGATCTTGCATGGCCTGTGTATGTCGCGGGTGAAAGCGAGCATCCTGAAAAGGGGGATACCTCGTGGAATAATGTCCGCCTTTTGGGGAAACTACCCGAAGAGGAGCTCGCTCCGTGGTTCGGACGGGCGGCAGTCTATTCTTTGCCCGCACGATACGAGCCCTTCGGCTTTACTCCTCTCGAGGCAGCCATGGCCGGCTGCGCCCTGGTACTCGGAGACATCCCCAGTTTGCGTGAAACCTGGTCGGACGGCGCTATTTTCGTCTCTCCCGACGACAACCAGGGTCTCGCACAAAATCTCAACAGGCTGGCCGGGGACGAAGAATACTGTAAAACGCTGGCGGCAAAGGCCCTTTTGCGGGCACGGAACTTTACATCGGAACAAATGGTTTCACACTATATAGATGCCTATCGCAGCATCGCGGATTGACGGCCTCCGGGGTGGCCACGGAAAAAAGGGGCGGAAGAGAAAGAGAGTCCCTGGCCGCCTGGCCCGTAGAATAAGTCCTGCGCTGCCGTGTGGAATGCGGCCGAGTTCCTGTCTGACACGGGGCGAGAGATAACATAGATAACTATGGGCGGGTACCTGAGATCCGGAGGTGAGCGTCAGATGAAGATCGTCTTTTTCGTCCATTCTATTATTTCCGACTGGAACAACGGGCACGCCCATTTTCTTCGGGGTCTGATGAAGTCTCTCATGGCACAGGGACATGAAGTGCGTTCCTGCGAGGCGACGCGAAACTGGTCGACCGATAACCTGATCCATGACCACGGGACCTCGGCCGTAGTCGAATTCGCGCGCCTCTTCCCCGAGATCCGGATTGAAATGTACAAAGGCGGCCGCTCTATCGTGGAAGAGGTCGACCGTCTCACCCAGGAAGCCGACCTGGTTATTGTCCATGAGTTTAACGAGCCCGAGCTTATCGGTGCAGTCGGCTATATACGCAGGAGCCGGGGCGATTTTGTTCTGCTCTTTCACGACACCCACCACCGCGCCGTGAGCCTCCCTTACTCGATCGCAACTCTCAATCTCGGCGCCTATGACGGGGTCCTGGCGTTTGGAGAGGCCCTTTGCCATGTGTACCGTACGCGCTTCGCCATAGATCGTGCATGGACGTTCCACGAGGCTGCAGATACAAGCCTTTTCTATCCCAAAGAGGGGGAGAAGGCCCATGACGTGGTATGGATCGGCAATTGGGGCGATGAAGAAAGATCGGAGGAGACCCGCACCTTTCTGATCGGCTCGGCCCGCTCGTTACAACATCTTAAATTTGCCGCCTATGGGGTCCGCTATCCGCAAAATGCGGTGTACGATCTTAAAGAGGCGGGGATCGAATACAGGAACTGGATCCCGAACTACCGGGTCCCCGACGTCTTTGCCGGCGCACGGATCACCATCCACATACCCCGGAGGTATTACCACGAGACTCTCCCGGGCATACCGACGATCCGTCCTTTTGAGGCGCTTGCCTGCGGAATCCCGATGATTTGTACGCCATGGGACGACAGGGAGGGGCTTTTCCGGCCGGGAAAGGATTATATGATTGCCCACACCCCGTCAGACATGTACCGCGCCATATCGGAGCTTGCCGAAAATCAGGAAAAGAGGGCCTCCCTTGCTGCTCACGGACTGGAAACTATCCGCACCCGCCACACCTGCGACCACCGCGCTGCGCAATTAATTCAAATATATCAAACATATGGCTAATCGACCGGAGGGAGGGGTGCAATGGCGGGGCTCATGCGGTCCGGACGCGCTTCCGCATAAAAAGCTTGACTTAACCCCTCAAAATGTATTACTTTAAACAAATTTTTGAAGGGTGAACTTATGAAAACCTATTTTCCGAATGATGAAGACGTAGCAAAGAAAGATTGGTATGTGATGGACGCGGACGGAGCGACGCTCGGCAGGCTGGCGGCCAGAATAGCGGTAATTCTGAGAGGCAAGAATAAACCCACCTTTACCCCCCATGCGGATATGGGCGATTTCATTATCGTGGTCAATGCGGAGAAAATCAAGCTTACAGGCCGGAAACTTGAGCAGAAAACATATGAGCGCTACAGCGGTTATCCCGGAGGATTGAGGGTCGTCAACGCGCGCACCATGCTGAACAAGAAGCCGGAAGACCTTATTATGCTGGCGGTACGGGGCATGCTTCCCAAGAATATCCTCGGACGGCAGCTTTTGAGCAAATTAAAGGTCTATAAGGGAAGCGAGCATCCCCACAAGGCCCAGATGCCTAAAGCATTAGCGTAAAGGAGAAAGAAAGTGCCTGATAAAAGATACTATGCAACGGGAAAAAGAAAGACCGCCGTAGCGCGAGTCTGGATCAAACCGGGGGCCGGCAACTTCCTTATCAACGGAAGATCGATCGATCAGTATTTCCCCCTCGAGGAGCTGCGGCTCATGGTGAATAAGCCTTTCCTTCTCACCGGCCACCTCTCAAAATTCGACGTAGTAGCCAACATTTACGGCGGCGGCATTCCCGCTCAGGCATGGGCGCTGGGTCACGGTATTGCAAAGGCACTCCTCGAGTTCAACGCGAACCTGAGGGTCACGCTCAAGAAACAGGGGCTCATTACCAGGGACCCGCGTTCCAAAGAAAGAAAGAAATACGGAAAGAAAGGGGCAAGAGCAAGCTTCCAGTTCTCAAAGAGATAAGATCTCATGGTGAAAGTAGGTATTATAGGGGCGACCGGATATACGGGGCTCATACTCCTATCGAACCTCCTCTCTCATCCGCAGGCAAAAGTCACGCTTATTACATCGAATACGTACAAGGGCAGGAAGATCTCGGAGGTCTTCCCGCTCTTGAACGGTATTTTCGAAGAGAGGCTCGAGCCCACGGACGAGCCTCACCGGGGCAAGTGCGATGTCTATTTCCTTTGCCTCCCCCACGGCAAGTCAATGGAGACGGCAAAAGCCCTCTTTGACGGGCGCGCCATAATTATCGACCTCAGTGCCGATTTCAGGTTTGAGGACGTGGAGATCTACGAGGGGGCTTATATCCCTCATACTGCCCGTGAACTCCTTCCCCATCTCGTGTACGGCCTCCCGGAGCTCTATCGCAGCAAGATCGCAAAATCAAAGCTCATCGGCAATCCCGGCTGCTACCCCACGTCGGCGATTCTGGCCCTCTATCCCCTCCTGAAGGCAAACCTCCTTCACGGGGATATATTCATCGATTCAAAGTCCGGAGTAAGCGGCGCCGGAAGAGAGGCAAAGCTCGGGAGCCTCTTCTGCGAGGTATCGGAAGGTTTCAAGCCTTATGGTGTCGGTGTGCATCGCCACGAGCCCGAGATACAGAAAGAGGTGCACAAGCTTTCCCACATCAAAGTGGCCTTTGTTCCCCATCTGCTCCCCATGAACAGGGGAATATTGACCACCATATACGGCAGGCTGAGGAACCCGGCAGCCACAAAGACCATTCGCGACCTCTATGGGGAGACTTATAAGAATGAGCCCTTCGTTCGCGTCTTGGCGGAAGGGGCTTACCCCGACACAAGGTTTACGCGATATTCCAATTACTGCGACATCGGTGTAAAGGCATTCGAGGACGGCAGGATCGTCCTCATTTCAGCCATAGACAACCTCGTAAAAGGGGCTTCGGGCCAGGCAATCCAGAATATGAATATCGCCCTTGCCATGGACGAGCGCGCCGGTCTTCTGCGGGTACCCCAATTTCCCTGATATTGCCGGACCTCCCTACCTGATTATAAACGTGAGCTTGCCACGGGACCGAGTGCCGCCCTTTCGGCAACGGACAGGTATAATTACCCCGGGGACATTTGTCTCTATGAACGCGGAGGTAAGCCCCCAATGGCGATATCGAACCGCCCCGGCTTAAGGACCCTGTCTTTCTTCTGATTCTTCTATGCCCCCCGTTCTTCACCGTCGCACTTCTCATGAGGCGTGGAACGCCGGCCGGCCGAGGACCAGCCCCTTGTTCCGTAGCCCTTCGATTTGTGCCCGGCAGAACCGTTCACCCTTTAAGCCTAGGAACGGGCCGGCCCCTGCTTTTGATCGTTCCGGTTTGCACCCACAACATGGAGACCTACCAGACGCGCGATAAATACCGCCAGGTATACCTGCCCCACCATTGCTTCAAGGGTGGACGCTATTTTGGCGCACTGGCTCGCAGGCACGATATCGCCGTACCCGAGGGCAGTAAGGGTCGTGAGGCTAAAGTAATAAAAATCAGGGTTCCCCGCCTTCGGTACGTCCTGTATGAAGGATGCGCGGTCAAAGGCCCACAAGGTGCTGTACAGGGTCTCCCACCATATCCCGACAAGGATATAGATTGAAATGCCCCCTTTCACGGTGTCCGCGGTCACCGACTTCTCGGAGAAAACGCGCTTGAGCATGAGAAGCAAGGTAATACCGAGGGCACAAAGGTAAGAGAGGTTTGCGATAACCGCAACGGTTTTCGTGTGGGATGGAGGAAGGGAGCGGTAATGGAAGAAGATGGCGAGGACCGCCAATATCCCCGAGAGCAAAAAAAGGGCCCTTCCCGCCTGGAGTATTCGCAGAATTCCCAGTATTACCATAATAAAGAGAAAGGACTGGACGAGAAAATCGGCGAGCTCATTGAACGTGATAAGAGGAGAAAAGCGATCAGCGCAACCAATGAGCTGAGGAGAAAGGAATATTTACTTTCGATCACTGTCTCCCAGACGGGTTTCTTCATTCTTTTCGCTCCTGAGTAGGGGTGGCTGCGAAAGCATTATAATGCCACGGGACCTGCCGAGTCCAACGAATTTTGAAGAGAGAAGGAGCCCTCCGCAGCAAGGCCGCCCCTTTCGTTCCCCCCTGCAAACCGTTATTAAGTTGACTATTGACGCCTTTTTTTGGTATCTTAATCCTCTATGTTTGAGAAATTACAGGAAAGATTAGAAAGTACCTTCAAAAAACTCAGGGGTTACGGCAAACTCTCCGAAGCCAATGTGAAAGACTCCTTAAGGGAAGTGCGTGTCGCCCTCCTGGAAGCGGACGTCAATTACAAGGTGGCAAAGGACTTCCTCGAGAAGATCAGGATCAAGGCCCTCGGAGAGGAGGTCCTCTCAAGTATCACTCCGGGGCAGCAGTTCATCAAGATTGTCTTTGACGAGTTGTGTGATCTTCTGGGCCAGACAAACAAGCCTCTCGATATCGCAGGCTCTCCACCCGTTCCGGTTCTCCTGATCGGTCTGCAGGGGTCAGGCAAGACGACCACGGCGGGAAAACTTGCCCTCATGCTCCGTAAGAAAGGGAGAAAGCCCCTTCTTGTCGCGACAGACGTATACAGGCCTGCCGCCATCGACCAGCTCACAAAACTGGGTAACCAGATCAATGTAGCCACCTTCTCGCTGAAAGATGTGAAGGACCCGGTCCAGATATGCAAGGAAGCAAAAGCGCATGCCATGAAAAACGGTTTCGACACCATGATCGTCGATACCGCGGGGCGGCTCCATATCGATGAGGGAATGGTACACGAGGTAGCGGAGCAGAAGAAGTTCCTCAATCCCCGGGAGACCCTCCTTGTGCTCGATGCAATGACCGGCCAGGATGCGGTGAGTATCGCCGCTACTTTTAACGAGAAAGTAGGGGTGGATGGGGTAATCCTCACGAAACTCGATGGAGACACGAGGGGCGGCGCGGCTATTTCCATTAAGGCAGTCACGGGCAAGCCCATCAAGCTTGTGGGCGTAGGCGAAAAGCTCGATGCCCTGGAACCGTTCTTTCCCGACAGGATGGCATCCCGCATACTCGGCATGGGAGACGTGGTATCTCTTGTAGAGAAGGCCCAGGATGTCTTTGACGAAAAACAGGCCCAGGAGCTCGAAAGAAAGATAAGGAAAGACGAGTTTACCCTGGAAGATTTTAAAGAACAGCTAAAACAGATGAAAAAGCTCGGCTCCATGGAATCTATCATGAGCATGATACCCGGTCTCAATAAATTGAAAGGCGCCATAGACTTCGGCGCGGCCGAAAAGGACCTCAAGAAGACGGAAGCGATTATCAATTCGATGACGATGAAAGAAAGGGTACATCCCCAGATCATCGACGGAAGCCGACGAGTGAGGATAGCAAAAGGCAGTGGTACCAAGGTTCAGGACGTGAACGAGCTTATGAAAAAATATACGGAAACGAAAAAAATGATGAAGAAATTTACAAAAGGGGGCTTGAAAGGTCTCCAAAAACAGTTATTATTAAAATAGGGAGGTGGCGATTTGGCCGTTAAATTCAGATTGACGCGTTATGGATCAAAGAAGAAACCGTTTTACCGAATTATAGTTGCTGACAGCAGGTCCCCGAGAGACGGAAGGTTTATCGAGAACGTGGGCACCTATGATCCCCTTAAGGACCCTGCTCAGATAACCCTGAATAGAGAAAAGATCAAGGTCTGGTACTCGAAGGGCGCAAGACCCACGAAGACTGTCGAAAACTTGTTCAAGAAGGAAGGACTGTTGAAAGAGCTAACATAACAAGGAGCTCACACAATAAATCATGGAGGTGGGATCGTGTTGAAAGAGCTAATCGAATACATCGCAAAAGCGCTGGTGGACAATCCCGATCAAGTGAACGTATCCGAAATCGAAGGCGAGAAAACGTCCGTGATAGAATTGAATGTGGCGAAAGATGACCTTGGAAAAGTAATTGGCAAGCAGGGTAGAACTGCAAGGGCCATGAGAACGATATTGAGCGCGGCTTCCACGAAAGTGAAGAAGAGAGCGGTGCTTGAAATTATCGAGTAATGAAGTATATCCCTATAGGGAGGGCTGTCGGGACCCACGGCCTGAAAGGTGAAGTTAAGGTCAGCTATTACAACGAGGCAAAGGATGATTTTCTCAGATATGCCTCGTTGTTTGTGCGAAAAGGCGATGAGTATGCCGAGTTGCACCCCATAGGGAGAAGGATTCAGAAGAATCTGTATTTAATCAAGCTAAAAGGATTCGAAACCCCGGAGGAGGTCTTCCCGCTCCTGAACAAAGAACTGTTCGTGAGGGAGGAAGACCTTCCGGCTTTAGAAGACGGCGAGTATTACGATTATCAACTGATGGGACTCAACGTGACGAACAGAAAGAATGAGATAATAGGGGTAGTAAAAGCAGTCGTGCACACGAAAGGACAGGATCTTTTAACCGTGGCAACCGGAGGAGAAGAAATCTTTATTCCTCTTACCGAGGAATTTATCGAAAAGGTGAATCTGAAGGACTCGTCGATCATCATCGACGAGAGCGCTCTCGTCGAATGATCTTTACGATCTTCACCCTTTTCCCGAACCTCTTCGCGTCGCCCCTCCAGGAGAGCATCATCAGGAAGGCTGCGGAAAAAGGCCTGGTACAGTTCAATATCGTCAATATCCGTGATTTTGCGGAGGATATTCACCGGACCTGCGACGATAACCCTTATGGGGGAGGCCCGGGGATGGTGATGAAAATAGAGCCTATCCACCGCGCCGTGGAGCATGTGGAAAAGACCATGGGGAGATCCAAAACCATTCTTCTGACCCCCCAGGGAAAGGTTTTTGACCAGCCCACAGCCGAGAGACTCGCAAGGCTCTCCCATGTGAGCCTCCTCTGTGGACGGTATGAAGGAGTTGACGAACGGGTGCTCACCCTTGTGGACGAGGAAATATCCATCGGGGATTACATCCTCTCAGGCGGTGAGGTCGCCGCCCTGGTGCTGATCGATGCCATTTCGCGCCATATTCCCGGTGTCCTGGGGAACGACCAGTCCGTGGTGGATGAGAGCCTGAAAGAGTGCCTCCTCGAATACCCTCAGTATACGCGACCGGAGGAATATCTCGATATGAATGTGCCTTCCGTGCTCCTTTCCGGCAACCATGAAGAAATAAGGAAGTGGCGCAGGGAGCAGTCAATACGAAAGACTATTCTCAAGAGGCCGGACCTGATGGATAAATTTACTCTCACGAAAGAAGACGAAAAACTTATGCGTAAAGTAATGGAGGACCTTTCTGAATAACGTCAGCCTCGCAGTCATCCATTACCCGGTATACGATAAAAACGGCGAGATTGTTGCCACGAGCCTGACAAACCTGGAAATACACGACATTGCAAGAACTTGCATGACATTTGGTATTAGTTTGTGCTATATTGTTACGCCTCTTGTAAGACAGCGGGAGATAGCGGCCCAGTTGGTGGACCACTGGTTACACGGCTATGGGGCTCAGTATAATCCCGCGAGAAGCGAAGCACTGAAGAAAGTCAGAGTGGTCGCTGATTTTGACGAGATGGTAAAGGACATGGGGGAGAACCCGCTGATAGTGGGGACCTCCTCGAAAGAACGGGAGGGGAAGTCGATAAGCTCCCCGGACCTTCAGGTCCTTATGGAAAAGGGAGTCCGGCCCGTAGTGATCCTTTTCGGAACAGGCTGGGGTCTTTCGGACGAAGTAGTCGGGAAGTGCGACAGAATGCTTATGCCGATCAATGGAAAGGGCGATTACAATCACCTTTCTTTAAGAGTTGCGATCGGTATAATTCTTGATAGAATATTCGGCGTAAGAGGAGGATAAAATGAACGAGATGGTGGATTTGATAGAAAAGGAACATATGAGGCTCGATCTGCCCGAGATCGGCGTGGGCGACAACGTGAAAGTCTATACCAAGATCTTCGAAGGCGACAAGGAAAGGATCCAGGTCTTCGAAGGCGTGGTGATCAGAAAAAGGGGTGGGAATACGAGAGCCACCTTTACGGTAAGAAAGGTCTCATACAGCGTGGGGATCGAGAAAACCTTCCCCGTGAACTCTCCGCTTATCGACAAGATAGACGTGATGAGCAAGAGCAAGATAAGAAGATCGAAACTCTACTACCTGAGAAATCTAAGAGGCAAGGCAGCAAAGCTGAAAGAAAAACGCGTATAATGAATTGCCGTCTCTCCGGCTTGATCGGCGCCATTGACGAAGCAGGACGGGCGCCGCTTGCCGGTCCGGTGGTCTCCTCGTGCGTTATCTGGAAGGAGCTGCCGGAATGCAGGGCCAAAGTAAACGATTCAAAACTCTTAAGCGAAAAGCAGCGTCTCGAGCTCTTCCCATGGATTACCGAACATGCCTATGCCATCGGCGTAGGCATTGCGACACATGAAGAGATAGACAGGATCAACATCCTGAGGGCGACCCTTCTCTCCATGGAAAGGGCATTAGAGAACACGGGCATCAGTCCCGACCTGCTCCTCATCGATGGAAACATGGGCATCAAGAGCTATCCCGCAGGCAAACCGGTGGTAAAAGGCGACCGCAGGTGTTTCTTTGTCGCGAGTGCCTCCATAATTGCAAAGGTCGTTCGGGACTCGATCATGGAGGTGTACCATACCCTCTATCCCCGTTACAATTTCGTGAGCCATAAAGGATATCCCACCCCGGAGCATAAAAGGGCCATCGGGGAATACGGGGTCTTGCCAATCCACAGGCGGACCTTCCGGGGCGTCAAAGAATATTGTGGCGAATAAGAGGGAAGAGGGACAAGAGGGCGAAGAAAGGGCGGTAGAAACCTTATCCCGGAATGGATACAGGATCATCGAGCGGAACTACAGGAATTTCTTCGGGGAGATTGACATTATCGCAGAAGAGGGAGGTTACCTTGTGTTCGTGGAGGTCAAGAAGAGAAATTCATCTTCCTTCGGCGGCTCCCTCCTCGCGGTGGACAGGAAGAAGCAGCAGCACATCATCCGCTCAGCCACGTATTACCTCAAGGACCATAAATATTTCGACAAAAAGGTGCGGTTCGATGTGGTGGGCATAGACAGGGAAAATATAAAAATAGTAAAATACGCCTTTATAGTAGACTTGGGGTTCTAACCCTGCCTTCGCTCAAAAAAGGGAGTAATGGATAAAAGATTGATCGAGCTGCTTACGAAGGTAAAAGACGGGTCACTTCCGGTTGAAGAGGCGTACGATGCCCTGAAAGGCATGCCTTTCGAGGACCTGGAGCATACAAAGATCGATTACCACAGGTCCCTGAGAAAAGGCCTTCAGGAAGTGATCTTCGGCGAAGGCAAGAGCCTTCCCCAAATCCTCGATATCGTCAAATCGATGAGAGAGAAGGAAGTGGACGTCCTCGTGACCCGGATCGAGAGCAAAGTGGGCAGGAAGCTCCGGGAGAAATTCCCCGAAGGCGCCTACCATGAGGAAGGCCGCTTGTTTTTCATAAAGAAAGACCGCACCATCAAAGGAAAGGGCCCCATTGTAGTAGTCTCCGCGGGCACCAGTGACGCAAAGGTCGCGGAGGAAGCCTACATGACCTCCCTCTTCTTCGGTAATGAGACAAAGAAGGTTTACGACGTGGGCGTGGCCGGGATACACAGGCTCTTCAGCAACCTCGAAGTACTCAGGGAGGCAAGGGTTATCATAGTGGCCGCGGGTATGGAAGGCGCGCTGCCCTCGGTGGTGGCAGGCATGGTCGGGGTGCCGGTGATAGGGGTGCCCACGAGCATTGGCTACGGCGCGAGCTTCGGAGGCCTCACAGCCCTTCTCGCCATGCTCAATTCCTGTTCCACCATTTCGGTATTCAATATCGACAACGGCTTCGGGGCCGCCTATTTCGCCACCTTGATCAATAGATTATGAAAATACTTTATCTCGATCCCATCCTCGGAATTAGCGGCGACATGACGATCAGCGCCCTTCTCGACGCAGGATTGCCCTTTGCCGAGATCGAGGGCCTTCTCAAGAAAATCCCTCTCCCTATGCCTTCCATAAGCCCGCGCAAGATGCGACAGGGAATGATCGAGGGCACCCATCTCGACATCGCCGAGTCTCATGTTCACCTCTCCCCAGCCGAGATGATCGCGATCATTGACGATCTTGCCGTGGAAGAGCCTGTAAAGAAGGATGCGAAGGAAATACTGGATATTATTCTCGAGGCGGAATCATGTGTTCATGGGGTCCCGAAAGAATCGACCCACCTCCACGAGCTGTCCCATATCGATACGCTGATAGATATCCTGTCCGTGGCGAAGGGGATTCATTTCCTTGGGATAGACAAGGTATATGCCGGTCCCATCCCCCATGGGAGGGGCACAATCAAGACTGCCCACGGTATCATTCCCAACCCTCCCCCCGCGACAGTGGAGATATTGAAAGGTTATAACGTGGTCTTCCTCGAGCTCCCCGTGGAGCTTACCACACCCACAGGCGCCGCCATCGTGAAGCATTACGTGAAAGACAATGGGAAATGCCCCGCAATGAAGGTCCACGCCATGGGCTACGGACTCGGAACCTATGAGACAGACCGGCCGGACGCGCTGAGGGTCTTCATTGGGGCGACAGACCCATACTCTACCGATGAAGAAGTCTGGGTCATAGAGACCGATCTCGACGACATGGAAACAGAGTACCTGGGCAGTGTGACGGAGCGGCTTAAGGCTCACAGCGCCCTCGACGTGCTCTATTTCCCCGTGTACATGAAGAAGGGCCGGCCGGGAGTACGACTATCGCTCACCGTCTCCGGGGAGAGACTGAAGGACCTCGTAGAACTCGTGTTTCTCGAGACGAGCACCTTCGGCGTGAGGGTAAGAAAAGAAGAGAGACGGGTGCTCCGGAGGGAAGTGCGGACCGTGGAAACGGCGTATGGACCCGTGCAGATCAAGGACGGGTTCGATGACAAAGGAAGGCTTCTCAAGAGCCACATAGAATTTGAAGACGTGAGGAGAATCGCCGATGAAAAAGGGCTGCCCTACCGGAAGGTGCTCGAAGACATCAAGAAGATCCTTTCTTTATAGGAGTCTTATCGGCAAGTCCCGTGACGGCCGGGTGCCTCCTTCTCCCCCATAAAAAAGACAATCTTCCCCGAGACATTCTCTGTTCAAATGGCTGAACTCACATTTCGGCTCTCCTTTCGTAAGGGTAACACCAAGCTCCTCTTCGATAAATCCCACTGCCTCCCTGATAGCAAGGAATGAGTTTCGCTTGCAGCATCTCGGTCCGCCATGATGGGCGATAGTGAGGAGGCTCTTTGCGGTCATAAGGTTGCTTTGTCTCCACTCCTTTCTTGAAAGGGGAGTAGCGCCCGTAATTACGCTCACGGCAATGCCCGTGCCCACTGCCGCGCCGCAATTGCCATAAAAACCGCAGAAACCTCCGAGCACCTTTTCAGACCGCTGCCTCGCCATCCGAAGGGCCGACTCCGCTTCAGCGGGGATATTCAACGCATTGTAATAGGCCTTCAGAATCACGGCAGGCACGAGAAAATGGTGTTCCGGCCCGTGCATCTTGATCATGGGACTCCTCATGAGCACCAGGGCCGTCTCCAGGGGGTCCGTGGTCTCCACGGAAAGGCAGTATCTCTCGATCAGGTCATTGCCTCTCAGGCTGTGGCAACCGTCGCACACGTAGTGGCCTGCCTCGCACAGGGCGTTAGCCACGAAAGGCCTTTTACAGTACGAGCAGGTCGCGCTCCGGAGTGTATCGGGATAGACGAGCGGTTTCCCGCAGACCGCACAGTCGTTTTTATGATCGTCCACCATTACCTCCTGCGGTCATTAATATCATGGATGACGGGGCCGGGAAACAGGGGAAGCTTGTCTAATCGACCTCCTTCAGCTGTTATCGCGTATTCGGGAATTAGAAAATAGCGAGAAATCGAAAAGGGAGGAACCTCGCAATCAAGGCTGCCCAGGGATTTCCCTTTCGAACCAGGCTGAAGCCGACGATCTCACTGTGCCGATGAAGTCTCTCTTGACTCCCGGATTGGCGGGGGAGCGGTCGGGAAGGATTGTTTTCCGAGGACCGTGGGCTTCCCTAAAGAAACCTTCAGATACTCCAGCATGATCTCCTGGAGCATCTGCTCTTTAGGCGTATTGGCAAAGGAGACCTGCTCCTCATCATCCGCCTTTGAGATATGACCCGATTGGACGGCCAGGGAGCGGTGCCCGTGCTGAAGCGCCGTATACCTTGCCTTCAAATCCTCGGAGGGCATATTTGAAAGCCATTGGTAGACCGATGTTATCTGATTGGGGGCCGGCAAGTGGGGAGATTCAAGGCTCGCCCGGCAGTCGCGGGAGAAGCGCTTCATCCCGGCGAGGATATGGTTCGATTTTACGAAGTTTATGCCGGACCAGCCGGCCCGAAGCCATTGAAACACGCCCGTCCTGACCATAAGGGGCGCAGAACCCGTTTCTACAAAGACACCTATGGAAAAATAATCGTAAATGTAAGACTTTATCCATCCAAGACCGGCCTTTGGAGTGCCCGGCTCTCCGGTATAGTAATAATTCCAGTTACTGTCGCTGCCCAGGATGAAACCTTTCTTGCCCACATTCGACCTGCCGAGCTGCTTCGAGATGGAGACCAGTGCCTGACGACCTTTATAATTGAACAGAATCAGGGTACGTTTCAAATCATATTCATGGTAGACGCCCGTATTGAGGTCCGGTGTATCCGACTCGTGCTGCATACCGTGGATCACTACGGGGGCCCCGCCTGGAGGCACCGGTTTCCAGTTGGCCGGCAGCCTCTGGGTCTCTGCCTTCGGACCGGACCACGTGGAGTAGCGGAGCGAAGAGGGCCTTGTAATTACGGGCGGTATATAAGGGTTATAGGAATATTCGATAAAGCGGGAAAAGGGGATCTTCATGTCAAATTCATAATAGGCCCCTGTACTGTCCATTTGCTTGGGAAGGGCTGATTCTTTACTCGGTTTTGAGCCCATCACGAATTCGGCGAGGGCGGCTACCGTCCTTTCATCCACGCTGCCCCTGGATTCGCTGCAGTATTGCACGAGTTTCGCCGTGGCATCGACGACATGCTCGGGGGGGTCCGCGCACGAAACTGCCGCGGAGAAGATTACTATGACGACTATGATGAATGAAGCGATAATTTTCATAATTTTCGGAAAAAAGATCAATCTTTCATGGGAGAAACATCGAAGGAATTTCTTTTTTCATTCACATTATATTACGACTCCCGCACAGCCCTGTCAATTAAAACCCGGATCAAAAGACCGAAAAGGGGTACGGAAGAGATGGGCCGTGCAAAATCAACCCGGCCGTCCGTCCTGCGTCCCTCCCTTAAATCTTTTCAGGAACAGGTGGGTAGGGATGTAGAACAGGAGGGGAAGGCCTGTAAGCATAAGCGTGAACCATGCCCATTCCGGCATCCATGTTTGCGGCGCGTTCTCATTCAAGCCAAAAACATAATTGATATTTACCGGTGCATCGGGGTTTATCATTGCCGCTCCTGGTCTCGGCATGAAAAAGAAACTAAAGGTCATGGCAGACCATGCCGTAACCGTCCACAGGGGCAATGCTTTGCGGTTATAACCAAGTCTGGCTACGAGGAAAATGAGAAGAAAGGGCAACCACCCATGGAACGTGGAAAGGCCTCTGAGAAAAAGGGATTTTCCACCGTCGAACATGTAGTCCGTCATGCCCGTGAAGGTAAACCCGAAGATCCTGATGCCGAAATCGACACACCAGAACAACTGCGGTATGAGGATACCGACCGCGGCCATACTTGCCATAAGGGAACTTTCCGTCCACAGCGCGATAAGGGTAAAGAAAAGCGCAATGTCGCAAAAATAAAGAAAATTGGTCGGTCCATAGGAGACGAGATACACAGGCACCAGGACCGCCATAAAAACCGTATAGGCCACTTTTAAGCTGAGAGGCACGGAATTCCCCGATAGTCCCTTGAGCATGGGCAAAATCCTTGTTGAAGTGGTCCCTCTTATAAGATTTTAACCGGGTTACCTATGGCAAGCCCTCTTTTCATCCCCATCCACAGGGCCTCTACATAATGTATTGAATTATGGCTGAAAACATACTAGAAATAAAGAAAAAGATTCTTAAGAGGAGCCTTATGATGAATATCCTCATCTATTCCTATGACCTGGCCCAATACGAATACAAGCCTTCCCACCCGTTCAAGCCGGTGCGGGCGAAGCTTATGGTCGAGCTTCTGAACAGGTACGATCTTATATTCGAGGAGAACCAGCGCATAGTGGAACCGGTCGTGATGGACGAGGAGCTGCTCTATCTTTTCCACAGCCGTGAATATATCGACCTCCTGAAAAAAGGGGAACGGGGGGAATTCTCGGTGGAGATGCTTCGCGCAGGCCTCGGCACTCAGGACAACCCCCTATTCAAGGCTATGTATCAGTATTCGCTCCTTTCCTCGAGCGCAACCTACGACGGCGCCATGGCCCTCTACCGGGGAGAGGCGCGGCTCGCATTCAATCCCTTCGGCGGTTTCCATCATGCGGGCAGGAACCACGCGGAGGGTTTCTGCTATATTAACGATATTGCCGTGACCATCCAGGACCTCCTGCGGAAAGGGCAACGGGTCGCCTATGTGGATATGGATGCCCATCATGGAAACGGCGTGCAGAACGCCTTCTACGATACGGATAAGGTCCTCTTTATATCGATCCATGAATCGGGCGAAAGCCTTTACCCCGGATCGGGGTTCGCGGGTGAAATGGGCGTCGGAGACGGCACCGGGTATACCGTGAATATCCCGGTGCAGGCGGGTACCGACGACGAGGTGTACCTTTATGCCTTCGAGTCGGTGGTGCCCCCCCTTATGGAGAGCTTCAAGCCCGATGTCGTGGTGGCCTGCATCGGCTGCGACACTCACAAGGACGACCCTCTCGCCCACCTGAATCTTACAAGTAATGGATATGACAAGGCGATATCAATCATCAACAGTCTCTCGCCCAAAATACTCGCCCTCGGGTCCGGGGGCTATAATATCTATAAAACTGCCGCCCTGTGGACTCTTGCATGGGCTACATTCTGTGGGCTGAAGCCGCGGGACCTCCACACGGGCCTGGTCGGGGGGATGATGTACGGACCCGAGTCAGACGCAGGCCAACTTGAAGAGCCGCCCTTTCTTACGGAAGGTTATGAAAAGGAGCAGTGCATGGTACAGGCTGAACGGGTCGTGGACTTCATAAAAAAAACCATCTTTCCTATTCACGGAATAAAATCATAGCCCGAAAAAAGGCAATGCCCCTCCTCAAGGGAGGGCCCCGGTCTCTGCGTGCACGCAAGAACGAAGTTGACTGACAGGTTGGCCCCATTGTATGATGAAGCACTGAAACTGTCGGAGGGGGAATTAACAGGACATGTCGGATTCAAAAAATGAGAAATGGATGACCTGGGTGGCCCTTTCCACGGCCGTAATGGCGGTTCTCGCGGCCATAACCACGCTCTACATGGGTAAATTCTCATCGAGGGCCATACTCATGCAGGGGCAGGAGACCAACCAGTGGAGCTACTATCAGGCCAAAAGCATCAAATCCTATCTTTACGAGATCCAGATCGAGTTCATGGAGATGGAACGGCTCGAAGGCGCCTCCAAAAACGGAAAGGTAAACTCGCAACAGTTCGAAAAAACCCTTACCCGTTATAAGGAAGCAGTGAAGCGGTATGATCGGGAGAAGTCGGAGATCAAGGCGAAAGGGGACCAGCTGGCAAAACAGAAGGTAATCGCCCAGGACCGGGGGGGAAATTACGGGTATGCCCTCATCTTCCTCCAAATCGGCCTCATGCTTTCGTCTATCGCTGCCCTGACAAAGAGGAAAGTGCTCTGGTATTTTGGAATGATCGTCACCGTAGGCTGGATATTCTTCTTCCTCGATGCGATCTTTCTCTTTTATTGAGGTTCGATAAATGGAAGGAAAGGTTTTTCAGTGAAGCGAAAGGTACTGATAATATGCATAGCGGCGGCCGCCGTGCTCGGGGGGGCGTTTATCTACGCGACGACTACTCCCCATTACTCTATTTTCCTCCTTACGAGGGCCATCGAGCACCGTGACCCCGAGGCTGCTCTCAAGTATCTTGATATCGATTCTCTTGCGGAAAGCGCAGCCAAAAACCTTTTTGCCGCGAGCAAAAGGCAGGGAAAAGGGGACAACCATCTGGCAGCCGCGGTCTTCATGAATATGCCGAGTATTAAGGACGGCTTAAGAGAATATCTCACCTCTCTCATCCGTTCAGGTGCGATTCTTGAGGCAGGTCAGAAGGGCCTGCCCCCGATTGCAGGCTTTGACCTGCACGAATTTGGCGCACTGACCCTATGGCGGCTCGATATTACCGCAGAAGGGAAGAATGCCATGGTAAGGATCAAGGGAAAACCCGGGCAGAGCGCACAGATGAAGAAGACGGCGGAAGGCTACTGGAAATTCGTGGGAGTTACCCTGGAAGAACCGGGAAAGGACTAAGCCGACATGTCCCCAAGATCGAAAAAGAAGTATTATCAGGAGCCACTCTTTAATGAGCTGAGACGGGATACGTGCTATGTCTGTTACGGCCGCATAGGCAAAGACGAGGGCATATATATAGGCAAAGACCTCTGGCGTCACAAGAAGTGTAAGCCGGGCGGAAGAAGCTGGCTCAAAAGCACGGTAGGCCGCGGCACGAAGTCCGCCGAGCTCTTCGGCCCCCACGACACCTGAACAAATTGTCTGAAATTCTTTCTGTAATTTCACCCCTATCCGGCCCGTTCCACGGTTCATAGCTCACGCCCCATCTCTCGTCGTGGACCCTTGCCCCGTCATAGCCGGGGGAGAAAAAGAAAGTACCCCGAGATTGACATCGATACGCGAAATGCATACGTTTGCCTAAGGTTGGCCGCATATAAACCTGACGGGAAAGGTGCAGGCAGGGAATGACCTTCAAGACGTCCCTTCCGCCCCGTCCGGAACACGAACGATTAAAGGAGATTCGATGGCTCACACACAACGTATCGGCATATTGACGGGTGGGGGCGACGTCCCCGGACTCAACGTTGCAATTAAGGCCGTGGTGACCCGTGCGTACATGCACGATATCGATGTAATAGGCATCAGAAGAGGATGGATGGGCCTGCTCTGCCTCAACCCCGAGGACCCTGATTCCAGGCAGAAATGGACCGTCTCACTACCGGCCGAGAAGGTGCGCACCATCGACCGGACCGGCGGCACCGTGCTGCACACGTCACGGACCAATCCGGGCAATATGAAGCCTGAAGACGTGCCGGCCTTTATACCCAAAAACCTGCTCAAAGAGAAACCGAACGGTACGACCGACTGCACCCCTCATATACTTAAGGTCCTTGACTTTCTTGCCCTGGATGCGATCATCGCCATCGGTGGCGATGATACCCTGAGCTTCGCCAGTCATCTTCATAAAGCGGGATTTCAGATCGTTGCCATACCGAAAACAATGGATAACGACGTATTCGGCACCGATTTTTGCATCGGCTTTTCTACCGCCGTGACACGCTCCGTCGATTCCATCAATGCCCTCAGGACCACCGCCGGCTCACACGAGCGGATATGTGTGGTGGAACTCTTCGGCAGGAACTCCGGCGAGACCTCTCTCTTCGCTGCCTACCTCGCCGATGTGGATCGGGCGGTGATCTCGGAAGTCCCCTTCGATGTCGACCGGCTTTCCAATTTTCTCGTCGAGGACCGCTTGAAAAACCCCTCTCACTACGCCATAATGACTATTTCCGAAGGGGCCCATCAATTGGGCGGTGAAGTCTATGAAAGCGGCAAGGCGGACGCATACGGCCATAAGAAACTCGGCGGTATAGGCAATCTCCTGGCTCAGGAGATCAAGGATAGAACGGGCGTCAATATCATCTATCAGCAGCTTGCCTATATAATGAGGTCCGGGGCGCCCGATTCGCTTGACCGGATGGTGGCGGTCTCCTACGGAAACCTCGCGCTCGACCAGGTTGCCATGGGCCATACGGGCCGGATGGTGGCCCTCCAGCAGGGCATATATACGACAGTCCCTCTTGATCTCGTGGTAGCGGCAAAAAAGCAGGTCGACGTGACGGCCCTCTACGACCTTAAGGAGTATAAACCGAAGGTGAGGGATACCCTCGGCAAGCCCATGTTCTTGTATTAATGTTTTTCGTCATCAATTTGGATGAAACACTGGGGGTCGTCGGCAAGATAGTCTCCCGCCCCCAGGCAAAAAGAATGGGCGTAGGCAATGGCCCTGCAACCCCTGCACGAAGACCACCGCTCGCAGCGGCCGCACTTGCCTTTATAAAGATCCCTGTTCCTCAGCCTCTGAAGCACCTCCGACGTAGCCCATATCTCCCTTAAAGAGTCGGTGAGCACGTTACCGATGGGGATGGGAAGCCTCCTGCAGGGAGTCACGGTCCCGTCGGCCATAAGGGTAATGCCGGATACGGCCGCAGCGCACCCTCCCCGAGCTACCTCATCGAATGCCCTCGCACCCGATCCATCCTCCATTTCAGAAGCGATCGGGTCGCCGGTGACGAGTTCCAGCTCCGGGATATCAAGGGAGAAGATATCCCCATACAGGCGCTTCACCTCTTCCCGGGAAAGCATTGCATCCATAAGGCCCGTTCCCCTGCCCGAAGGGACAAGCCTTGAAAACCCCAGTCTTTGAACTCTCAATTCCCGTGCAAGATCTATCATTTCACGGAAATTCAGATAGTTGACCCTCGAGAGAGTCGCATTAAGTGTGACGGGAACGCGCACCTCCGTGAGGTGCCCTATACCTGAAAGGGAGCGGGCAAAATTCCCTTCCCCCCGAATGAGATCATGGATTGCCCGGGGACCTTCCAGGCTCACCTGGACTCCGTCAATGCCGAGATCGCTCAGTCTCTTCGCCCGCTGCCTGTCGATAAGGGTACCGTTGGTAAGCAGATAGACGGCAACTCCACGAGCTTTTGCCGCTTCAAGTATCCGGAAGAGGTCTCGCCGCAGGAAGGGCTCGCCGCCCGTGATATTAAAACTCGGCGTAAAATCGATGCCGTACGCTTCGGACCATGATGCGATCATAGTCGATATCTGCTCCATAACCGAGAGGATTTGAGGGAGAGATAGCTCCTTCGGAGACGTTTCTCCCTGATAACAGTGGGTACATGCGAGATTGCACCTCTCAGTAAGGTGCCACTGGACGAAAAAAGAAAAGGATCCGTTGACGGACATATAGCTCCTCTTTTAGGGTAAAAGAAGGCAGATATGACGGACAGTCATATCTGCCTTCACTCTTTTGGTTGCAGAACCTGCAACGCTAGGTTTTTCAGCTTTTTCACTTGCGGCATGACTTCGCCGGGCTCTCCTCCAGGGCCTTTTTCATACTGCTCCAGAAGGATGCTTCTTTCTCAAGGGCCTCTTTGCTCAAGATTTTTTTCATGACTTCTCACCTCCTTTCCTGTAGAATGCATGGTGCACGGTAATAAGTAGAACATTAACATAGAGACGGGGAATGTCAAGTCCATGCTGCTCACTATCCGTGCATACCTATCGCCCCCGGGTACAGGAGACCAAAAGGAATATCGCCTCTGGTGACATGCATGCGTAATCTCAGGACCTGCAGTGCAACAAAGAGGGAACCCCTGTCCCAAATACATCGGGTCCTGTTCTTCCTCTTCATAATGTCGGCCCTTTCAGCTTCAGCCTCTTTTGCAGGGACCGCGGGAAGCAGATGGGATCTGACTGTGGGCGGTTATGTAAAATATGAGCTCGACTACAGAAATTCAGGCAGGCATGGATTCGGAAATGTCGAGAGCCTGGCTGACAAGTACGGCACCCTCTACACCTCTTCCACCGGAACCCGTCTTAATTTCCTGAGCAGGGGCCCCGATGCATGGGACGCCAGGACATATGCCTTTGTGGAGGGAGATTTTGTCGGCACCTTCGCCGGAAGCGGAAGGGGGACCTTCGCTTTGCGTCACGCCTTCATGTCCCTCGATTGGGCGAATACAAGATTGGTAGTGGGCCATACGTTCCAGAAATGGGGGTTTCTGCCGAGCTATGCAAACATGATCGTCTCCGGCCAGGATTTGAGCCCCTTTATTAAAGGCTTCCGTCAGCCCATGGTAAGGATAGAGCGCAAATTCCGGCGCGACTGGAATCTCTCTTTCGCCGTCATGTCCCCTACCAATACCCTGGGGAGTAACCGCCGGTTCATCTCCGAAGGTGTGGATAGCTTTACCTTGAGCGGTATGCCTTTTTACGAGCTCTCTTTGGGTTGGTCTACCGACAGCCTGGGAAAGGTTGGCGCCTGGAAAACAATCCTCAGCCTCGAGGGGTTCTATGGTCGTGAGAAACAGGTCGTTACCCTCTTTACGGGACCCTCTGCCTCGCCCACGTCCCTCTCCTACGGCGACAAGGATGTCAATTCCTGGGGTCTTTCCTTCAAGGGGTTTATTCCCGTGATACCTGAAAGCCAGGGCAGCAAGGCGGGAGCCCTGTCCCTTTCAGGCGTGCTTTTCACCGCTCAGAACCCTTCATGGCTCCAGTCGAGGACCTATGCGGTCAGTTCCTACTCACGGCCGCGCGGCACGTCTCCCGCAGCCCCGCAGCCCGCCACAGATCCTTTGCCCGATTTCGTCGCACCCAGAATGTACGGCCTTTGGGGCCAGATAACCTATTTCCTCACCGATAGTCTCTTCGTGAACGGGTGGTATGGGTACCTTAGAAACGATCTCGGCAAAGATTTCACCGGGGCTCTTTCGCCCTCCGGAGCCCGCTTCATTCATGCCAATACACCGCAGAACGTCACCCAATATATCGTCAGCCTCTGTTACGATCTGAATCAAGCGGTTCGTTTCGGGGCCGAATATGCATATTTCGTGAGCAGATACGCCAATTATGGAACCGTGACCTCGGGCGGGACAGTCATCCCGAACGGGCTCAGCAAGGATGCGACGCAACAGGCCTTTAGGGTGGGGGGCTGGTATTTCTTCTGACGTCGCTTTTACGCAAGTAAGGGTATGGAACAGCCGCTTCAACATTCCGGGTGCTGAAGCGGCCGCTTATAGAAAGGAGATGAAGCACGAAGGTCGTGGTTATATAACCTTATGCATAACGCTCTACCGTTATATACCATAGGTAATAATGATTGTCAAGCTTCTTTGTTTCTTCTCACAGGAAATGGAATAGCAGGCGGGAGTGGCGGCGCAGCCCGAACCTGTCTGCTTCCCGGCTCATCGAATGGTGGTGACGCCTTTTTCCCCGGTCCTTATTCTCACCACATCTTCAAGAGAGGAGACGAATATTTTTCCATCTCCGAAATCCCCGGTTTGCGCGCTCTCCTGTATTACCAGTAGCGCCTTTTCGACAATGTCGTCAGCTACCACGAGGTCTATCTTTACCTTGGCCACAAAGATCATTTCATGCGCATTGCCGCCGTGAAGCGCCGTGTGCCCTTTTTGCCTGCCGAAACCTTTTACCTCGCTCACCGTCATACCCTGAATCCCGATTGCCGTGAGAGCGCTCGCCACCTCGTCCAGTTTGAACGGTTTAATAAGGGCCTCAATCTTCTTCATCCTACCTCCTCCCTTTGTAATGGAAAAGCCCTATGTCGCTTCTTATCCGAAGTCCCCATCCTTATTAAAGCCGATGCCCCCGGTCCGGCACTTCAGCAAATGGCGCCTGAAATTGTACCAGGCCCAAAGGGAAAACATATTTGACCCATGCTCCCCCTTCCTGCCCCGCAGGCTTTTTGGCTTATATTCGCGGCTAAAACTCCTCTTGCAGCGTAGGCAAATAAATTTCGTCGCCGTTTTTTGATACCAGTGGTCCGGAATATTGTCAGTTATGCTCTTATCCAACATTTCCCTCCTTTGCCGGACCTGCCCGGGCAGGACATTCCGCCTTCAGCAGGCCTGTCCGGGCGCACGGCGTCAACTCCCATAGAAGAATGGCCCGTTAATGGTTCTTCACATCACGCCCCACCGGAGAATTGGAGAGACATGAGTCTACGGAAGAGACTTCAATGTCTTATAATAAGTTGAACCTGGTCAATCAGGAGGATACCGCGGCACTGCG
>DASXUJ010000019.1 GCA_036504895.1 Syntrophorhabdaceae bacterium | reverse complement strand
CGTCGAGAAACCTGTTCTGCCCGAGCGGCTCCCGGTTCAGCTTTGCCCGTGCGCCGCCTGATATCCTGAATATATTATACCCCAGAACATCTTTTTCGGGGCTGGAAGTCCATGTGACGAGAACGCCTTTGCCCCTCTTCTCGGTCTTTACGTCAAGAGGCGCCGTCGGGGGCGTCCTGTCTATGGTCGCCGCGGCGACCTCCGTCCCCCGGCCTTCCCATTTGAAACCTGCCTTCATCGCCAAAGACCTTACCTCGTACCGGTATGTCTTTCCGTTCTCCAATCCCGCGTCATCAAAGGCGGGCGTGGACAGGGGGGCGGCATTTACCGGGAACAGGGGATAGACCTTCTCCTGGAGCCGGTATACGTTATAGAGAAGGTTATCTTCCCTGGTCCAGGAGAGCTCCACCCTTCCGTCGCCTCCCTTCACCGTCACCTTCGACGGTGGGTCGGGAGGGATTTGCCATGTAATGGTGAATACATTCGACCCTTCTCCGTAGGATCCCATTCTGGTCACAGGGCGGACACGGTAGGAGTATTGATATCCCTTTCTCAGGTCGTCGTCAAAGATAATGAGCTTACCGTTGGCGACGGTATAACCCTGGTTCTCTTCCAGTATAATGTCCCGCCACGGCTCGAAGCCTTCCATGCAGCTTCCGCAGCTCTTGAGTACCTGAAATCCCCACCGCTCTTTGAGCTCTACCCCTGTCCGGTCCTTCAGGGGCATGGTAAAAGACAGGAAGAGGACGCCGTCTTTCACCTCTCCTGCCAGGTCGTGTATGCCGCCCGGCACAGGGAGCCTTTCGGGCGTGGGAAAGCCCTTCTTGCCGCATCCCCCGCACAGGAGGAGCACGAGAACACTAAAGAGTAAGATATATTTTTTCCGCGTCAAGTTGGCTCTCCACTTCGACAAAAGAAGCCGCTCCTTTCGTCCGCCTGTTCTTCAGGATCCGTACGGGGTCTATATAGTCAAAAATATCCGTTTCAAAAACCACAGAGAAGCCTTTCATCTCTTCCAGCTTCATTTCGGAAAAGGTCTTCCCCTTTTCCTCGCAGTCCCTCACCATGGCGCCGGCGATCCCGTGGGCCTCCCTGAAAGGCACACCCCTCACGGTAAGGTATTCCGCAACCTCCACGGCGGGCATGAAACTTTGCCGCACCGCCTCCTCCATTCTTTTCCGGTTCAATTCCACCCCCCGCACGCAGAGGGTCATGATTGCGAGGCCGTCGCGTACGGTACTCACCGCGTGGAAAAGGGGCTCCTTGTCCTCCTGGAGGTCCCGGTTGTATGTCATGGGAAGACCCTTCATCAGGGTAAAAAGGGCGAAGAGGTCGGCAATCACCCGGGAAGTCTTGCCCCTCGTCAGTTCGAGGGCATCGGGGTTCTTCTTGTGGGGCATGAGGCTGCTTCCTGTGCAGAGCTCGTCGGGAAGGGCGATGAAGTTAAATTCCTCCGTGGAATAGATGATCAGGTCTTCCGATATCCGCGAGAGGTGGGTCATGATCATGGTCACGGCAAATAGGGCATCGAGGATAAAATCCCTGTCGGCCACCGTATCCATACTATTCTCGGAGATCTTTGCAAATCCCAGCTCACGTCTTACGAATTCCCGATCGAGGGGTATGGTCGATCCCGCGAGCGCCCCCGCGCCCAGGGGCAGCACGTCGATCGCCTCCATAACCCTTTTCAGGCGCTCCCTGTCCCTTTTAAACATATAATAGTAGGAGAGGAGGTAATGGCTGAAAGGCACCGCCTGGGCCCTCTGCATATGAGTGTAGCCGGGCATGAAGGCCTCTTTCTCCTTTTCCCCCTTCTTCACAAGTGCCTTGAGAAGCCCGTGGAGGGCGCGCTCTATCTGCGCCAGCTCATCCTTCAGGTAAAGGCGCACGTCGAGCGCCACCTGGTCGTTCCTGCTTCTGCCCGTGTGAAGCTTCTTGCCCGCGTCACCCGTCTTTTCAATGAGGCGCGCCTCGATATGCATGTGGATATCTTCCTGCGATGCCGAGAAGGCGAAGCGCCCCTCTTCGATCTCCTCTTTTATCTCGTCGAGGCCGCGGACCAGGGAGGATTTCTCCTCCTCCGTAAGGATGCCTATTTTATGGAGCATGGCCGCATGGGCCTTGCTCCCTTCTATATCATACTTGTACAGGACCCAATCGAAATCGATGGAAGCGCTGTAGCGCTCCATGAGGGGGTTCGTCTCCCCTTTGAACCTGCCGCCCCAGGCCTTCATATTCTCTCTCCGAAGAGCGCGGTACCCACTCTTACCATGGTGGCGCCCTCCTCGACGGCCACCTCGAAATCAGAGGACATGCCCATGGAGAGTTCTTTCATCCCGAGTCCGAATTCCCTGTTCGCCCGCCCGAGCATCTCCCGTAAGGATGCGAACAGGCCCCGCACCTCTTCAGGATCGGCTACATATGGCGCCATGGTCATGAGTCCTGCCGGCTTCACGTGGGCAAGGGCGTGGGACCGCTCCAGCATGCGTCTCAAGCCCTCTTCGTCCGTTCCCTGCTTGGAAGCCTCACCCGAGAGGTTGATCTCGAAGAGTATCTCTATGGGCGTGCCGTATTTGTCGAGCCCTTCCGCAAGCTCCCACCGGTCGATGGAATGGACGAAGGAGAAGAGTCCCGGTATATATTTCAGTTTGTTCGTCTGCAGATGACCTATCATGTGCCAGCGTACCTTTTCTTCAAATCCCTCTATCTTTTTCCTGGCTTCCTGGATGTAGTTCTCTCCGAAATCGGTTATGCCCGCCCTGGCGGCCTCTCTGATCCGCTCCCGGTCCACCCTTTTCGTCACGCCTATGAGCAATACTTCGGACCCCGACCTGCCGGATTTCAACGCGGAGGCCGCAATGCGACTCTTTACAGAGCTTATTATATCCTCGATATCCATCACGAAAGAACGCCCAGGGAGAGGAGGACCTCTGCCACCTCGCAGATGGGAAGGCCCACCACGTTCGAATAGGAGCCTTTTATCTCTTTTACCATGTAGCCGCCCTTACCCTGGACGGCATAGGAGCCTGCCTTCCCGAGGGGTTCGGAGGTCCGGATATACTTGATGATTTCCTCATCGGAAAGGTCTCTCACGAAAACCCTCGTCTCGACCGCATCGCGGTACATGATACTTTTCGATACGTTGAGGACGCAATAGCCCGTCATCACCTTGTGCCATTTATTCCGGAGCGATTTCAGCATATTGAAGGCATCGGCGTCGTCCTTCGGCTTCCCGAGGACCTTCCCCCTGTTCACGACGATCGTGTCCGCCCCGATCACCCATTTATCCGGAAAATGAGAGCCCACCTTCTGCGCCTTCTCAAGAGAGATCCTCAGCACAAAGTCCCTTGGCGTCTCATCTTTTTCTCTCCGTTCGTCTATATCAGGGGGGATGATCGAAAAAGAGATGCCCAGACTCCTTAATATATCAATCCGTCTCGTGGATTCGCTTGCTAATATAATTGAAACTCCGTCCTTTACCTGAAACATGCCCGCTCCTGTCGTAGAATAGAAAAAATATATGAAATTAGCTATAATTTCAAGATAAATCTATTGTAACAAAAAAAGGGGTCCCTATGGAAGAGATTATACAGATCACCTTCACTGCCGCTGCCAGAGAGACGGCGGAGACGATCGGAAGGCGGCTGGTCGGGGAAAGGCTTGCGGCCTGCGCCCAGATCAATGGTCCCATACAAAGCATCTATTGGTGGAAGGGCAATCTGGAAGAGGCCGAGGAGTGGCTCTGCGTGCTCAAAAGCAGGAGATCCCATTACGATAGGATTGAGGGGGTCATAAAAAAGCTTCATCCCTACGAGCTGCCCGAGATAACCGCCACGATGATCGATAATGCCCTGCCGGGCTACAGGGCATGGGTCATCGAGGAGACCGCGCCCCCGGACGGCTCCTTGTGTTAAAGTCCGCCGGTACTTATACTATTACATTAAAATAGAAGGGAGACCAACCATGGAGGAGACCATAATCAGCATCGAGGGGATGAGCTGTCAGCACTGCGTCATGCAGGTGGACAAGGCCCTGAAGACATTGGGCGGCATCGCGGATTCAGAGGTAACCATAGGCGCCGCAAAGGTGCATTACGATGAGACCCGGGTGAAGAAAGAAGATATCGTGGCCGCCATCGAGGCAGCGGGTTATAAGGTAAAGTAGATGTCAATAACCGCGCCTGCCGGAACCGACGGCTCCGGGAGCGGGAAAGCCGGCGGCTTCACGAGGCGCCTCTTTCTTGCCGCCCTGGCGGTGGCGCCTGCGATCCTTGCCATCCCGTCATCCCTTAGAGCGTTTTTCCTGCGCACCTTCCCCGTAAGGACCGTCGAGAGGGATACCTTCGCCTTCGATGCCGGTACGGGAACAATATACTGGAAAGAGACGAAATCAAGGGAGCCTTTCGCGCTGCTCCTTGACGGTCTCGTGGAGAAACCGATACGCCTCTCCTACGCGGAGCTTCAGGCCATGCCCCAGGTCTCGCAGATTTCCGATTTCCACTGCGTCGAAGGGTGGTCGATACAGGATGTGGAATGGAAGGGGATAAGATTCCAGGAGCTGCTAAAAAAGGTGAAGCTCACGGATGGGGTCGCCTACGTGACATTCCATTCTCTCGGATCGACCGGCAGTCAGCCTTTCGGGCAGGACCACTACATCGAATCTTTTGCAATCAAAGACCTGGTTGACCCGAAAAAGGAGTGTCTCCTCGCCTTCGGACAGGACGGAAAACCCCTTACCCATGACCATGGGGCGCCCTGCCGGGTGATCGCTCCCTTCGATCTGGCGTACAAAAATATCAAATTCGTCTGCCGCATGGAGTTTTCGCAATATCAAAAGGCCGGGTGGTGGACCCTGGTGGAACCGATGTACCCCGTGAATGCGCCCGTTCCATTGGAACGGCTCAGAAAAAGATAGAAGGGGCGCTCGACTTCAAAATTGGAGCTCCAGGACCTTGAACACAATCCAGTAGACGACCACGGCCACAAGCGTCGCCATATAAAACCCGACGAGCAATCCGGCCGTTCGCCGGGGCGCCCTCCTGAGCCATGGCGCGGGCATAAGGCTGAGACATACCACAAAAATAAGAAAGAAGGAGAAGGGATGGAGACAGGCCGCCCTCCACGGATCGCCCGAGGCGAGGGCCATCAGTGACCGCGTCATTCCGCACCCGGGGCAGTCCAGGTGCGTAAGGAGCCGGAAAGGGCAGAATGAAAGGGAAGACATGGCCGCATGAAGGAGGGGGAGCGCCCCGAGGAGATAAAGGAGGGAGATGCTCCCGAGACCCGCAAGAAAGGCTATCGCCATTTTTCGGGGGAGCAGGTACTTTTTCAGGCAATAATTTTCTGCCCCTTCTTCCCTCGAAGAGAAGGCCCCATGCCCCGGATCGATCGACTCCATCTCCCGAACTTTCAATGCTCTCTCCTCTTCACCTGCCGAAAAGCCTGTTAATCTCGTCTTGCTGGATGGCATCCGCCACGATATAGAGTCCTATCACGGAGAGTATCACGCTGATCACCGGAAGGCTCGATGCCACGGGCCTCCCCAGCCTGCCCTGGACTTCCACCAGGGATTGGGCCATCGAATATTCATAGAAGATATGATAGATGCCGCAGGTAATGAGGCAAAAGAGCAGCCACTTCAGGAAACTGAATTTCTCCCGGCCGAGGAGGTAGTTTACCGCCTTCATCTGCCGGGCCGTCCAGAAGAGGCCATAGATGCCGCAGGTTATGATCCACAGGATGATGTCCAGCAGAATACTCGATACGAATTTCTCTCCCCCGCCGGGAACACCGGCTCGATCTTCCATGGCTCCCCCTTTTATATTATTTCGTGAAGTCTCCCTATTCTGTCGTGTTTCATTATCCATGTCAACTCAATCCGGATGCCTCCACGAGGGTCCGGGACAGGCGGGAAGTCTATTCCGTCGCCTCCGGTAGTAGCGGGCCCCGCCTTCTTCCAATCTCTTAATACCTTGACATTACAGCGAAGTTTTTGTAACATGAGGGAAAATATCTCGTCGAGGTATGATATGAAAACTAAAACCCTTAATTTTCTGATGCTGCTGGTGGCCTCCCTTTTAGTCTTTTGCGCCTATCATGCCGCGTCGGCCCAGACTGCACCCGCCGATACGGCGCCCATTAAAATCGAAGGGGCAAAGATGGCGCCCGTGCCGTTCTCTCATCCCACCCATGTAGATAAGGCGAAGATCGCCTGCAAGACCTGCCACCATAAAGAGTTGGCGGGAAAAGCCTACGTGAGCTGCGTGAAATGCCACATGCTCAAGGAGGCGAAAGACGGCGCTCCCACGGCAAAGGATGCGTTTCACAAGCAATGCCAGACTTGTCACAAGGAAAGCGTCAGGAAGGGCGTGAGCGCACCCGTAAAATGTAATGAATGTCACAAAAAATAATCGACGGTAAGTCTGAGGATAGTAACGGGGGCCTGGGGAAAGGGCTCCTGAACGGGGTTTACCGGTTCTTATCTTCGGTAAAATTCACCATATTCCTCCTCGCCCTGATCGCCGCCGGGTCCGTCCTCGGAACGGTGATAAAGCAGGGGGCCCCGATGGAGGAGTATCTTTCCGTCTACTCTGCAAGTACGGTAAAGTTCATAAAATTCTTCAGTCTCGACGACGCATACCACTCTGCCTGGTTTTATTTTCTCATCGTGCTTTTCATGATAAACCTCATTCTCTGCACCGCGGGCCGGTTCTCCCGTTTCATCCGAACGGGAGCCGTGGCCGCAGGCATTCCGGACGAGCCGGCCATGAGACGCATGGAGATGCACTTCGAAGCCCCGGGTAAGAGCCGCAACGATGCGGAGCAGGCCCTCGGCCGCTCTTACCGCCTTGTGAGCAATGAGACGGGAGGGTCGGTCTACGAGAAAGGCAGATGGTCCCGTTACGGGGTCTTCATGATCCACGCAAGCATCATCTTCATCGTCCTCGGAGGATTGGTGGGCGCCCTCTTCGGATACAGGGGATACATGGTCCTCATGAAGGGCGAGACGGCTGACCGGGCGACCTTGCGGGGGGAAAGGCCTGTTGAGCGGAGCCTCGGCTTTTCGCTTAAATGCGACGATTTCAAGGTATCCTTTTATCCCGGAGGCGAGCCCAGGGATTACGTGAGCCGTATTCAGGTGATCGACAAGGGGAAAAAAATAATGGAAAAGGAGATACGGGTCAACGATCCCCTTTACTATAAAGGCATTCACGTCTATCAGTCCTCGTACGGGCAGAAACCGTCCTTCTCCTTCCGCATCGGGGGCGAACGTGTTGTCCTGAAGGAACGGGAGACTTTCAAGAAGGACGGCCTCCTTCTCATGGTGGTCAGGTTCGAGAACAAGGTCCATAATTTCGGTCCCGGGGTCCTCGTGGCATACCTCGACGACGGCAGGCCCAGAACTTCGTGGTTTTTAAGAGACGTGGAGAACCTGAGAGAAAAAGAGCTTGCCGGGGTAACCATGCGACTCGACGACATCAGGGAAGAATATTTTACGGGCCTCGAAATATCGAAGGACCCGGGCGTGTGGCTCGTCTGGACGGGTTTTGCCCTTATGCTCTTCGGGCTCTATGTCAACTTCTTTGTGTATTACAGGAGGATCTACGTGAGGAGCACGTCATCCGGTCTTATAGTGGCAGGGATCGCGCCAAAGAGGAAAGAGCCTTTCAGGGAGGATTTCATGCGCCTGAAAGCAAAGGTTTCGGGCAATGAGTCATAATATTTTCGGCGTCGTCACCCTTCTCTATCTCCTCATCTTCTTCGTTCACATCCTCTTTTTCGCCTTCCGGAAAAAGAGGATTGAAATCGTTGCGTGGACCGCCCTCTACACAACTCTCGCCCTCCACACCGCGGGACTGGCGGCACGATGGGCCGAATCGTACCGGATGGGCATGGGCCACGCACCTCTTTCCAATTTTTACGAGTCCCTCATCTTCTATGCGTGGTGCGTCGCCTTCATCACGGCGGTGATGAGGAAGCGTCTCACCATCCCTCTGATTCCCGCCCTCGCCTCTCTCGTCTCCCTCTTTTTTATGGGGTACGCCTCTCTCTCCCCTTCCGTCCAGAAGACGATACAACCCCTGGTCCCGGCCCTGCAGAGCAACTGGCTCCATATTCATGTGATTACCTGTTTTCTCGCCTATGCGGCCTTTGCCATCTCCTTTATCGCCGCTCTCCTCTACCTGGTGAAGGGACGGGGCGGGGCGGCTCCGCGTGAAAACCTCGATGAAATTAATTATCGAAGCATTATTGTTGGATTTCCTATGCTGAGTGCTGGTATACTTACTGGTGCCGTATGGGCCCACTATGCCTGGGGCAGCTACTGGAGCTGGGACCCCAAGGAAACGTGGTCCCTCATTACGTGGATAGTTTACGCCCTCTATCTCCACGCACGGGTGGTAAAGGGCTGGAAAGGTAAAAGGATTGCCATGGTCTCTATAATCGGATTTTTAAGTGTCATTTTTACGTATTTTGGAGTAAATTTTATCCTGTCCGGTTTGCACAGCTACGCCACATGATGATGAAGAAAAAACCAAAAAGTCTGATATTGTTCGGCAACGGAATAAACTGCGAGTACGAGACGGCCCACGCCCACAAGCTGACGGGCTTCGATGCGGAGCTTCTCCATATCAACGCCCTGATGGAAGACCCCCGGGTCATTCACAAGTATTCCTTTCTCAACCTTCCCGGCGGCTTCCTGGACGGAGACGACCTCGGCGCCGCGAAGGCCCAGGCGGTGCGATGGAAATACCAGAAGATCGGCTCCTCCGGAAAGAGATTTATCGATGAAGCGATAAAATTCGTGAACGAGGGCAAGATCATTCTCGGGATATGCAACGGCTTTCAGCTTCTCGTCAAAACAGGACTCCTCCCGGGCTTTGACGGCGATTACGGCCCCCAAACCGTGACCCTTACCTTTAATGACTCGGGCAAGTTCGAGGACCGGTGGGTCCTCCTCAAAGCAAACCCTGATTCCAAATGCATCTTCACCCGGGGTATGGAGACGATCTATCTCCCGGTAAGACATGGAGAAGGAAAGTTTATCTTCGCAGCCTCGGGCGACTCTGTCCGGGCCGAAAAAAAAGGCCATATCGCCCTGCAGTACGTGGACGAGAAAGGGGAAGTCACTTCCCGATATCCCGATAATCCCAACGGCTCGGAGAAAGCCGTCGCGGGCATCTGCGATTCCACGGGGAGGATCTTCGGACTCATGCCCCACCCGGAAGCCTACGTCACCTTCACCCAGCATCCCCGTTGGACCCGTGAGAAGCTGAGCGAAGAGGGAGACGGCCTGGGAATATTCAAAAACGCGTTTCACTATGTAATGGAAAATCAATAGGAGGTACCGGTAATGAACAAAACGGACATCATCAACAAACTCGCGGAAGACCTGAAGCTGAACCAGAAGATCGCCAAAATCGCGGTGGACAATATCCTGGAGACTATAAAATCGGCAATCGTTGAAGGAAAGAGAGTGGAGATCAGGGGGTTCGGAAACTTTTCGCTCCGCCAGTACAAAGCATACAAGGGACGCAATCCCAAAAGCGGCGACGTGGTAAACGTGGAACCAAAGAAACTCCCCTATTTTAAAGTCGGCAAAGAACTCAAAGATATGATCTGGAAAAGATAGTCCTAAAGCTCTCCCCAGAAGGGCTTTAGGACGCCCTTCACCTTTTCGACCACTTCAATGACTTCCCTCGACGCACTGAGGTCTCTGTGGGGGCCGCGGATCGGCTCCCGTTTCAGCTCCATAATCACCGCTTTCACCGACGCGGCCAGACCCCTTACATCGTATCCCCCTTCAAGCACATAGGCGATCTTGCCCCTGCAATGCTCCTCGGCAATATCGAGGAGTGCTCGGGTCATGGCGGCAAAGCCGTATTCCGTGACCGCCATGCCTCCCAGGGGATCGTTATAATAGGTATCGAACCCCGCGGAGACGAGGACGATCTCGGGATGGAACCTGTCCGCCAGGGGGGCAAGAAGCCGCCTGAAGACGTACTCGTAATCATCGTCGCCCATGCCGTAGGAAAGGGGCACGTTCACCGTAAAACCCGCGCCCTCCCCTTCACCCGTCTCACGGATACTCCCCGTGCCGGGATAATAGGGATACTGGTGAGTGGAGAAGTAGAGGATCTCCGGATCGCGGTAGAAGCTGTGCTGGGTCCCGTTGCCGTGGTGGAGATCGAAATCGACGATGAGGATACGCTTGAGACCGTACGTCTTCTGGAGATATCGGGCCCCCACCGCGATATTATTGAAGAGGCAGAACCCCATGGCCTTCGACCTCTCCGCATGGTGGCCGGGAGGACGGACCAGGGCAAAACCGGATTCCACCTCCCCCCGCTCGATCGCATCGAGAAGCTCCAGGACCCCGCCTACCGCCATCACCGCTGCTTCATACGATCGTGCGGAGGCGGCAGTGTCAGGATCGAGACGCGTATGGGCCCGGCCCTCGGTATTTGCCACAATCTTTACATAGGCCGGCTCGTGGACGAGGGCGATCTCGTCGATCGTCGCAGCCCGCGGGGCAAGGCTGGTAAGCTTTTCTCCCCCCATCTCATCGAGGGCCGCATAGATGTGCTCCAGCCTGGAAGGGCTTTCCGGATGGTAGTCGTCATTCACGTGCTCCAGGTAAATGTCATGCCGTACAATGCCCACGCTCATAGGCCCTCCACCCTCAAGGCGTTCAATTGTCGCTCTTTAAGGCCATCATAGTACCTTTCCGGAAAAATATCAATAAACTTCCGGGTATCCCCACGGTGCCCCGGGGAAGACTTCTTTATTGGAAGCAGGCCCGCGGGAAAATCCTTGACACGAGGCCGATCATATGGTTTACTTTTTACCGCTACACCGCTACATACGTTCCTCGGTAGCTCAATCGGCAGTAGCGACTGGCTGTTAACCAGTAGGTTGCAGGTTCGAGTCCTGCCCGGGGAGCCATATATTGATCTCAATGATTAAGGGGTTAGAGAAATCTAACCCCTTTTTTGTGTGCGCCCGTCATCGGCCGGTGCAGGAAAGTCTTGCGTACAAGATTTTAAGTTCCCATCTTAATTCACTGCTTTCTCGGATCATCCCGGGAATCGATGTAGTTGATGCCGAGGGGGCCCGTCCCGGTGATTTGACTGACATATTCCCCCGACTTTGCCCAGTGAAAGTGGGCCGTATTCCCCGGCAGCACGATCACGCTTCCCGGTGGGTACATTTTCAGTTCATCCGGATCGAATGTTTTCCCGAGGCCGATGTAAAACAGGCCCGAAATGACCGTGTAAATGCGGTCTTCGGGGTGCGCATGGGGCATCAGTTTCACACCCGCCGGCACCTTGACGCGGATCAGATAGGGAGAAGGCTTGCTGATATCGCCGACCAGGACCGATAACCTGACCGAATCGGGAAATGCCGGGAAAGAGACCCAGGTGATATCCTCCGGGAATAGCTCCCCGAATGCGAAAGGCGACAAACCCGGGGCAGCGGTCCATGTGGTCACGATAGGATCCATGATGCGCCTCCTGCGTACGGAAAAGTTCTCAGCCGTGACAGTCGGCTCGATGGGCAACCGTCACACGGTCAGGCAGAGCCAAGCAGTTTCATCAGCTCCAATGCCGCGGGTCCCGAAGAAGCCGGATTTTGGCCGGTCACCAGTGTGCCGTCGACCTGGACGTAGGGGGCCCAATTCACGGCCTTACTGAAGACGCCTCCACGCTCTTTTAACCGGTCTTCCAGCAGGAAAGGAACGACGGCCGTAAGGCCCACCTCTTCTTCTTCAGCATTGGTGAACCCCGTCACCCGCCTGCCTTCTACCAGATACTTGCCGTCCTTTCCGCGCACGTTCACGAGGGCGACCGGAGCGTGACAGACCGCGCCGACCGGCTTGTCGGCTTTTAGGAAGGCCTCGATGAGTGCGATGGACGTCGGGTTGTCGGGCATATCCCACATTGGGCCGTGTCCGCCCGGATAGAAGATCGCGTCGTAGTCATCGGCCACGACCTGGGCGAGCTTCACCGTGTGGGCGAGCACAGACTGCGTTGCCCGGTCCTTCTTGAAGCGCGTGGTCGCATTAGTTTGACCTTCGGGGGTATCGCTCTTAGGATCGAGCGGGGGCTCGCCCCCCTTGGGTGAAGCAACGGTCACTACGGCGCCTGCGTCGAGGAAGGTATAATAGGGAGCAGCGAACTCCTCCAGCCAAAAGCCGGTCTTTCGGCCGGTGTTTCCGAGGGTGTCGTGAGAGGTCATCACCATCAGGATTTTCATTGTTTTCCTCCCTGGGTTCTTTACTTTCTTACTTGAAAATGTCAGATATGCCGGAACTGATGCCCGTGAGGTGCCGGGATTCATCCTTTCGTCGAGCCTAAAGTCCACTGTATAGTCAGTTTAGTTTTTAAGCACCCGTGCATGAATTGTCAACGAACGTGCGGCCATTCCGGCCTTGCCCTGTCGGAACCCGAGATTCTCGGAAGGTTTTTGTCGGATCATGAGAAATCTGAATGTGTAGGGGACCGAAGTTTGCTCAGTGCAGCGCCCGGGGAGCTATTTAAACCTCCAAGCCCCCTTCCGTGCAGCGCGTGTCTCCACATTCGATAAATCCGGGGTTGAAAATAAATCTCCCCATTGCGCAACCGCACCTTGCGTCGTCAAATCCACTGTCGTATAATTTACGTAAGCATGAAGTGGAAGACTCGATCGATGTGCCTCCTACAGGATACACGGTGAATACAAAGATGCTTATAAGATCGCGGTCAACTGCACCTGGGCAGAGGAGTACCGGCCCCACGGGGAGCGGCCGACGGCACAAGGCGCGCTCCTGTTCAGGGTGCGCAGCTTTCCGAAAGGGGGGAGACAGGCATGAATGACGAGAACAAGGAACATCCCCAGGAAGATAAGGAAGCAAAGACACCCGAAGGAGCGGAAGAGAAGAAGGGCTTTCCCATTGTCGGCATAGGCGCGTCCGCGGGCGGGCTTTCCGCCTTCGAGGCCTTTTTCTCCGGCATGCCTGCCGGCGCCGATCCGGGCATGGCCTTCGTGCTCGTCCAGCATCTCGCGCCGGACCATAAGAGCATCCTCACCGAGCTCATCCGACGCTATACCAGGATGCAGGTCCTGGAAGTGCGGGACGGGATGAAGGTCGAGCCCAATTGCGCCTACATCATTCCCCCGGGCCGCGACATGGCCTTTATCGGCGGCAACCTGCAGCTCCTCGAGCCCAGCGCGCCCCGGGGGCAGCGGCTGCCCATCGACTTCTTCTTTCGCTCCCTCGCGCAGGACCTCCGGGAGCGGGCCATAGGCATCGTCCTTTCGGGCACCGGCAGCGACGGCACGTTAGGCATACGGGCCATCAAGGGCGAAGGGGGGATGGTCATGGCCCAGGCGCCCGCAACCACCGAGTATGACGGCATGCCCAGGAGCGCCATCGCCACGGGCCTAGTCGATTACGAGCTTCCCCCGGCTGAAATGGCCGCCCAGCTGATCGCCTACGCCTCGCGGGCTTTCGGCAAGACTTCCGCTCGGGGGCCCTCCCCGGAGATCAGGTCGGAGAACGCGCTCAAGAAGATATTTATTCTGGTGCGGTCCCAGACGGGCCACGATTTCTCTCAATACAAGATAAACACCATACACCGCCGCATCGAGCGGCGGATGGCCGTCCACCAGATCGAGACGATGGATGCCTATGTCAAGTTCATGCAGCGTACGCCGTCGGAGACGGAGGCCCTCTTCCGCGACCTGCTTATCGGCGTCACCAGTTTCTTCCGCGACCCCGAGGCCTTCAAGCTCCTCGAGGAGAAAATCATACCCAAGCTCTTTGCGGGCAAGACCCCGGAGAGCGTGATCCGTGTCTGGTCGCCGGGCTGCGCCACGGGCGAGGAGGCCTATTCGCTGGCCATCCTTCTGGCCGAGCACCAGGAAGCGCTCAAGCGGGCCTTCAGGATCCAAGTCTTTGCCACCGATATCGACGTCGCGGCTGTTGCCCACGCAAGAAGCGGCATCTACGCGGCGAGCGTTGCCGCCGATATCTCACCGGAGCGGCTTGCTCGCTTTTTTTCCGCCGAGCCGGAGGGCGCCAGCTACCGGATCCACAAAATGATCCGGGACATGCTTATCTTCTCCGAGCAGGACGTGATCAGGGACCCGCCATTCTCGAGAATAGATCTCATCAGCTGCCGCAACATGCTCATTTACATGGATGCGGAGCTTCAGAAGAAGCTCATACCTCTGTTCCATTATGCCCTGAATCCCGGGGGCTTCCTCTTTCTCGGGACCTCGGAGACCATATCGGAGTTTACCGATCTTTTCAACGTGATCGACCGGAAGCAGAAGGTCTACCAGAGAAAGGAGGACCTCCGCGGTTCCCAGCGCCAGGCCCTGGGCCGGTTTCTCGCGGCCATGAATGCGGATACCGAAACCGTCAGGGGCAAAACGGCAGCGTCCGGGAAGCTGCCTCTGCGCGAGCTGACGGAGCAGGCCCTTCTCCAGCAAACCGTTCCCGCTGCGGCCCTCGTGAGTGCCCGTGGCGACATCCTCTATCTCCACGGCCGCACCGGGCAGTTCCTCGAGCCTGCGCAGGGGGAGGCAGGGGTGAGCAACATCCTCAAGATGGCCCGGGAGGGATTGAAACGGGACCTTGCCACATCGCTTCACAAGGCCGCAACCGACGGGAAGGCGGTGCGCCACTCCAACCTGAAGGTGAAGACGAACGGCGACTTCGAGTCCGTCAACCTCACCGTTCGCCCGGTGGCAATCGGAGCGGCCGACGGCGCCGAGGCGCCACTCTTCCTCGTGATCCTGGAGCATGCCCAGCCCCCCGAACCCCCGCCGGTCACGGTTCCTGATGCCGAAGGCACAGACACGGATGCCCGCGTCGTCGCGCTTCAGCAGGAGCTGAAAGCCAAGGAAGACCACCTGCAGTCCACCAACGAGCAGCTGGAAACGGCCAACGAGGAGCTCAAGTCCTCGAACGAGGAGATGCAGTCGGTGAACGAGGAGCTCCAGTCGACCAACGAGGAGCTGGAGACTTCCAAGGAGGAGCTCCAGTCGGTCAACGAGGAGCTGGCCACGGTCAACGCCGAGCTTCAGACGAAGGTGACCGACCTGACGAGGGCCAATAACGACATGAACAATCTCCTCGCAGGCACGGGTATCGGGACGGTCTTCGTGGATCACGCGCTTAAGATCCTGCGGTTCACCCCCGCCGCCACCCGCATCATCAACCTGATCCAAAGCGACGTGGGGAGACCGGTGGGCCACATCGTCTCCAACCTGGCCGATTACAGCCACCTTCCGGAAGATGCGAAAGAGGTGCTGGAAACCCTCGTCCCCAAGGAAGTGGAGGTTCGGACGGGGACGGGCGCCTGGTACGAAATGCGGATCATGCCTTACCGGACCCTCGACAACGTGATCGAGGGCGCGGTCATCACCTTCGTGGACATCACCGCCCTGAAACAGGCGCAGGAGGCGCTCGGCAAGAGCGAATCTCTCTACCGGGCGCTGGTGCTCGCAAGCTCCGATGCGGTCTATCGCATGGGCCCGGACTGGAGCGAAATGCGCTACCTCCAGAGCCGCGATTTCATACCCGTCACCAACTCCCCGAGCCCTAACTGGCTCCATAGATACATTCCTCCCGAGGAGCAGCCCCGGGTGCGGGCGAAGATCGAGGAAGCGGTCCGGACGAAAGGGATTTTCGAGCTCGAGCACCGCGTGCTGCGCGTCGACGGCAGCGTGGGCTGGACCTTCTCGCGGGCCGTCCCCCTGTTGAATAAAGAGGGCGATATCGTCGAGTGGGTCGGCACGGCCATCGACATTTCGGATCGAAAGACGGCCCAGGAGAGGTTGGCCGCGGACCTCGGGGCCATGAAGCTCCAAAGTGAAGTCGGGGCCGTCTTCGTGCATGAAGGCGATCTCCAGCCGGTGCTCGACAAGATCGTGGAAACGGCCGTTGCCATTGCCGGGGCCGACATGGGAAACATCCAGCTTCTGAACCCTGCCTCGGGCGCCCTGGAGGTGAGGGCGCAGCGCGGCTCCGGCCGGCGATGGACCGAGCTGTGTGACGGGGCCGGAAGGGAGAACGATGCTTGCGGAAGCATCATCCCGCGAGGCACGCGGATGGTCGTCGAGGACGTGGCCGCCGAACCCCTTCCTGAAGGGGCGCCTGCGGAGATCATGCGCGGGGCGGGCATCCGGGCCCTCGTCTCCACTCCCGTTAAAGAGCGGGCAGGCCGAGTTATCGGCGTCTTCTCCGTCTTTTTCAGAAGCCCGCACAAATCCGAAGAGGGGACGCTGCAACGCCTCGATGTGCTGGCCCGCCTGACCGCGGACGTGATCGAGCGCGCCCGCACGGATGATGAACTGAAAAGGAGCGAGGAAAAATACCGGACCCTAGCCGGGGACGGGACAGTGGGGATGGAAGAAAGGAAGGATAATGAATAGACCAGGCACGGCGGGCCCAGTGATCGGGGTATCTGCCGGCGGCGTCGAGGCAGTGAAAAGGTTTCTCAAGAGGTTACACCCAGGAGGGGGGCGGTGAAATATTCTTTCAAACTCTTGCGGAGATTATTTTCCACCTGCCGCACCCGCTCCCGGGAGATGTTGAAGATAGTGCCGATCTGCTGGAGAGTCTTGGGGTCCTCCGTAATAATACGGTGATCAAGAATGAAAACCGCCCTGTAGTTCAAGGTCTTCCTAAAGGCGACGATTTTGATTGAGAGCATCTCTGTCTCCTCTTTCCGGCTCACTATTTCCAGGATATCATCATCGCTTCTCAATGTATCCATAATGGTGTCATCGCCTTCGTCATGAGAAGGCGTCTCAAGGGAAAGATCGCCACAGGCGATTCTTTGTTTCATCTCTTCCACCTCTTTTTCCTTCACCTCGAGGGAAATGGCGATCACGCTTGAATCGGGAGATATGCCGAGGGCCTCGAGCCTACTCGATTCCTTTTTCAGGTTAAAAAAAAGCTTCCTTTGGCCTTGGGTCGTGCCTACCTTGACCATGCTCCATGAATCCATGATATATTTCAATATGTAGGCCCTGATCCAAAAGGATGCATAACTTGAAAATTTTGTGCCTTTATATGGGTTATATTTCTTCACCGCACGAAGGATTCCTATGTTCCCTTCCTGAATGAGGTCGAGGAGATTAAGATAAGTGGAATAATATTCCAGTGCAATTTTCACCACAAGCCTGAGATTCGCCGTGACGAGTGCCTGGGCTGCATCCTGGTCCTGATTCTCGAACATGAGCACGGAAATCTCATACTCTTCTTCCCTCGCCATCACCGGATATTTCGAAATCTCTGAAAGATAAGTTTTTAAGGGGTCGAAGGTGACAGGCAAATTGCTGTCTTCTTTGGGTATGTTCGAGTTTCGGCTTTCTTCGGAAAATCTTTCGTCGGTCATTTTTTTCTCTCTTTTTGGGCCGTAATGCCCGGAGCCGAAGGAGTTACGGTGGCAAAACGGGCGCCCCTATTCCCCGCTTAGATGTCTATCAATCTAATAGATTGATAGAACACGGAATTTCCCCATGGGATCTAAACGTATGGAAAAGTGAGCTTTCCTGGTAATGCAATTCGTGGGTCATGTATAAACTGTAAGTGCTCTCACTGCTTTTGTCATCTCGGTTATCTTCGCCGACTCGGTGGGCTCGATCCACACCAATAGTCACTGCCGGTTGTAAAGCCTCGGGTGGGGTCTTATATTGTGATTGTCCTGCGAATCCCCCTCATTTTCGTTGGATGCTTTGGATTGCCCCTCGGCTAATCCCCTTAGTCGGGGGGTTTCTTTATGGGGCGAAGGACCGAGCCTGCCCTGTCCCGGCTTCACGCTCTTTCGCTTTCTCTTTTCGACGCTCCATGGTGCGCTCTCGCGGGGCACGCTTTTTGAGTTCCCGACGCACGTTGAGGAGAGGATTACCGATCTCCCCGACCCGGGCCCGGTGAATATCGCGCTGCAGACGATTTCGCGGCGTTGCATGAGGAACTAACCTTTGAGATTCTGTCTGTTGATATCTGGTCTATAGACATGGTATACTTTAGCGGAATGTCTTAGTGGTTTTGGATGTCCGGACGCGCTTTTTGATGAGAGTATCGGTTCCGTATGGACAAAGCACCGGTAAAAACAGGAACGAGATCCCATCAACCGAAGTGTTCCGGCGTAGTGCTCAGACAGACAAAATATCTTAAAAATGGAGTGAACAGATGACTAAAGGTTCAGGCGCTTGTCCGTTTTCAGGCAGGCTGTGCAGGGAGTGTCCTATTTACATCGGCAGGCACTCTCAGATTTGTACTGCGGCAAGGTACATAAGAGGTGAGAGGCCGAAGTTGACGTACGGATGTACCCATCTGGAGCTTGAGCTCCCTGATGAGCTTGTGTATAGTGAAACGCGGCCGAAGGATCTTGAAGAGAGAGAAGAGAACCTTACGGAAGCCAAGATAGTGTGGAAGGGAGAAAAGATGTGACCTTCGGGTTGGCGTAGCCCTTTTTTCGTTCCCCTGGGGCATGAGGGCAAAAAGTCGCCCCTTCGGCCCCTGTTTTTGGGCGGCCGCACCTCAAGGCAAATTCCTGTATCCCTGCCTCTTCGCACAGGTTGCCAAACCTTTTACATCCATCCCTTTCACTCTTTTTCGGCGTGCAACTCCGTCATGAAGCGCCTTAACCGCGCCTCTCGGCATTACATTGACCAGGCGCTTCTCCTTCAGCGGCGCCTCCATCTTCCCCATTACGGTAAAGTGGCTAATCCGTCAAAGGGCACGATAACGAAATATTGTGTCAACGGGGATGTCATAGGGAACCTATGGCCTGGAATAAGGCGCCTATTGGGGGCGAAAGTAAAAAATAGCTCCCGGGGCCTGAAAGTACGGCAAATAGGGTGCGGGGAGCTTCCTCCTCCCGGACGGGATTTCCGATCGGGATGAATAGGCGCCCTTCCGTCATGCCCGTCGTCTCTCCATGTACCTTCTTTGAGGCGCGGAAAAGGGCATTCCTTCGCCGCGCAATAATGTGGTCGAAAAGGCACCCGATTCCGACCCCTAAAGGATCCCTCCTTTAGCCCCGCCGTTGGATTGTTGCCGTCATTCAATAATCCGCCCGTGTGATGAAATCAATTCTCCGGCCTTGTCGCCAAAAAGGCGACTTCCTCCGCGTTCAAAAGGGTACATAAAAAATGACTACTCTGGGACTTACTTCAGAAAATTAATTGACTATATTCCTCCATGATACCGCTCTGTGCCGCATCACGGAATTCTCCGAGGAGGGAGCGATATTTTTCAGTCTATATAAACCATAGTATGCCGGGTCTCGGGTGTCGCGAGACATGATGCCTGATATCGGCCGGACACATTTTGACGGAGAGACCCCGTCAGAGTCTTGCACTTGTGTATTCTGCACCGGCATGAGAAGCCAATGGCTTTCCCTTGTCCGCCGGCTAGCCTGCGAGTACGGAGAAAAGACCCTAGGGCCGCGGGAAGGGGACAGGAATTGCGCGAGAAGGACCAGTCCAAAAGGAGGTAAAAGGATGAGGATTTCAAGACGGCAATTTTTGAAAGGCGCGGTTATAGGAGGGGTGGGTCTGGCTTTGCCTTCCATTCCCTTCAGGGGCAACGTGCGCGGAGCGCTTGCCTTCTATCAAAGCCCGGGGATTCCCCTCTTCAAGACCGCATTGCGCGGCGCCGGCCCGGGAGGGATTCCGGTCGCCTTGCCGGGCGCCATGCCTGCGCCCGTGACCGGGGTAACCCATTACAACATCGGGATCATTCAGTTTCAGGACCAGATCGTACCCAAAACGACGGGCCTCGGCCCCACAAGCCTGTGGGGATACGCGCCTATCAAGGGCCTGGGAGGAAACATCAAGCCTACCCACTTGAGCGGGATCATCATTGCGAAGGGCCGTTCCCCCGGTGTGGCGAACGACAAACAGGTGCCCATCCAGATCAGCTTCCAGAACCTCCTCCTTTTCGCGAACAAGCACATCATCCCCGTCGACACGACTCTCCCGGGCGCGAACCAGGCGGTAAACCGGACGGCCGTCCACCTTCACGGAGGCCTCGTCCCGTGGATCAGCGACGGCGGCCCCTTCGACTGGTTCGGACCCCTGGGCGATCACGGGCTGAGCTTCCTCAATAACCAGGTGCTCAATCCCATACATCTTCCGGGGTCTGCCGAATACTATTATCCCATGAACCAGAGCGCCCGTTTCATGTGGTACCACGACCACGCCTTCGGCATTACGAGACTCAATGCATACGCCGGAGTGGCCTCGGGAATGCTCGTCCGCGACGGGTTCGAGGCGGGCCTCATCGATAGCGGGCTTCCGAATTACATCGAGGCAGGGGGCAACGAACTCCCCATCGTGATCCAGGACAAGATCTTCGTGGGACCCGATATCAAGACCAAAGACCCCAAGTGGGTGGGCGGACTTAACCTTCAGTCGGTGACCCGAAATCCGGGCAGCCTCTGGTATGCCCACACGTATGAACCGAACCAGATTGACGGCAGTGGCAGGTGGGATCTGGGCCCCGGGGGCTTGCCCCTTCCCGACCCCTCGGCAATCCCCGAATTCTTCGGCGACACCATGCTCGTGAACGGCACCACTTTCCCGGAGGCCACGGTCCAGGCCCGGCGGTACCGGCTCCGGCTGCTCAATGCCTGTAATGCCCGCTTCCTCAACCTCCAGCTCTACATCGACGACGGCAGCCCGAACGGGATCACCCTGGAGACCGATCCCAATAACGTAAATTTTGGCAATCCGAGAAACACGCCCTTCGTGAACGGCGCTACCACCCGTCCGACCTGGCTCCAGATCGGCACGGAAGGAGGGTTCCTGGCATCACCCAAAGAGGTGCCGAGCAACACTCCTTTCCTCATCACAGACCCTGAATTTCTTGGGGGAGGAGCCTCTCTCGACCCGTCCCAGATCCAAAAGTCGTTGATCGTGGGGCCGGCGGAAAGGCCGGACCTGATCGTCGATTTCCGCACCGTTTCACCGGGGACAAAGGTTATCCTCTACAACGACGCGCCGTCGCCCTTCCCGAGCGGCGATGACCGCAACGACTATTTCCCGGGATGGAATACCCAGGGACAGAACGGCAACCCACCCGGCGCCTTCGGGCTCGGCAACCCGGTCAATGGACTCACCCAACCCGGTTTCGGACCCAATACACGGGTGCTCATGCGGTTCAGTGTGGTGGCGGCATCGGGCCAGGCGGACAAGCCTCTTGCAATCAACACGTCCACCAACCTTGCCGCGGGCATCGACCCGACTTTACTCCCCACGTGGGGATTTACCAACGATTCCATTCTGCCCTTCACCAAGCGGTTCTTAAGCCTCAATGAGTATTTTGACGAATTCGGCCGTCTCATTCAGATCCTCGGCAACGCCCACGATCCCTTCGGCTCGCCCTATGATGCCGCCGCTACTTATCTGAATTACGGCCTGCCCCCGGGCTCGAAGACTACGGTCGGGGCCTCCGTCGAAAGCGTCCACCACGACGACACGGAGGTATGGGAGATCTACAACACCACGGGCGACGTCCATCCCATGCACTTCCACCTGGTAAACGTCCAGGTCATCAACCGGCAGAAATTCGATCCCCTCTCATACCCGTATGTCCCTTCGGGCGATATCATCCCTCCTCTCGCGAACGAGGTAGGATGGAAAGAGACGGTGCCCATGTATCCAGGCACGGTGACCCGTGTGATTATGAAGTTCGAGCTGCCGGTGATCGTGGATAAGAAGCTCAGGCCTGTTTCTACAAAAGCGAAGGGCGCCAAGGGCTGCATTCAGTTGCCCATAAAGGACGGACAGCCCCCTGCGAGCCCGAGGACGGGCGGCAATGAATACGTGTGGCACTGCCATATCCTGGAACACGAGGAGCATGACATGATGCACGCGCTGGTAGTCACGTAAAACATCCCGGCAAACCGGGAAGTGAACCCGACACTCCAATCTTGCTTGGCCTAGGAGTGCCGGGTTCGCGTATCTCGTCACGAGATGTAAAGGGAGCGCTCAATTCCAGGAAGGGGGTTAATATCGGCCATGAAAAGATATCTCTTTCTCTTTTCTCTTTCTATTGCCCTGGCCGCTTCATTTTTCATGGGTTTCTGGTGGAACCATTACGAAACGGAAGGAAGGGCGGCATCGGATGGGGGAAAACTCTCTCTCCACGCCGATCCCGGCAGCTCCGCCTTCACCGGGTCGGTCACCGCGGACGATGAAAGGGTAAAAGGATCGTCCCTAGGAAGAGAAACCCCCCCACGGGACGGCGCCGTCAATATAAGCGTGGAGAAGCAGCAGCTCATGGGCGTAAAGCTCGCGGTTGCGCGCAAAACTGCCGGGAGCGATACACTCCGCGTGCTGGGAAGGGTGGCCCCCGACGAGACGCGCATCTACCGGATCAATGCGGCCACCGACGGATGGGTCCGGAAGGTCCTGCCCGTCACGACCGGCAGCATCGTGCGCCGCGATCAGCTTCTGGCGACCTTCTATGCGCCGGAGTTTTTCTCGGCGATGAAGGCCTATCTCTACGGGATCAGGTCCCTGGAGAGGTTCCAGAAAAACAATGAAGGCAAGGAGCAGACGGACACGACGGACGCGAATATCGAAAATTACCGGAACGCCCTGCGCAATCTGGGAATGACCGAGCACCAGCTCGATGAGATCATGCGTACCCGGCAGGGTTCGGGAAATGTGGAGATCAGGGCGCCCCAGTCGGGATTCGTGCTCTTGAGAAATATCAGTGAAGGCGAGCGCTTTCAGAGGGGGACCGAGCTTTACCGGATTGCTGACCTCAGTCACGTGTGGGTCTTAGCCGATATCTTCGAGAACGAATCACGTTATTTCACGCCGGGCCTCCAGGCGAGGGTTGTCCATCCCGGGCTCAACAAGTCCTTTCGTGCCCGGGTGAGCCACGTCCTGCCCCAGTTCGATTCAGGTTCGCGCACCCTGAAGGTGCGACTTGAGACGGATAACCCCGGCTTCCTCCTGAGGCAGGATATGTTCGTCGACGTGGAGCTGCCGGTTACCCTCCCCCCGGCAACGACCGTTCCTGCTGACGCGGTTCTCGATTCGGGCCTCAAAAAAACCGTATTCGTGGCAAAAGGGGAAGGCACATTCGAGCCGCGAAAGGTGGAAACGGGCTGGCGCATGGGCGGCATGGTCGAAATCATCAAAGGCCTCGTACCTGGAGAGAGGATCGTGGTGTCGGGAAATTTCCTCCTGGATTCGGAAAGCCGCATGAAATCCCCTGCCGCAGCGGCGAAAGGGGAATAAGCCCATGATCAACAGGCTCGTCGAATTTTCCTCCCATAACAAGTTCATCGTCCTTGCGCTGGTCGCAATCGCATGCGTGGCCGGCTGGTGGTCCATGAAGCACCTCGCCCTCGACGCCATACCCGACCTCAGCGACACGCAGGTAATCATCTATTCACGGTGGGACCGTGGGCCCGACATCATGGAAGACCAGGTCACCTATCCCATTGTCACCGCCATGCTGGGCACGCCCCGGGTAAAGGCGGTAAGGGGGTTTTCGGATTTCGGCTACTCCTATATCTATATCGTATTCGAAGATGGGACTGATATTTATTGGGCACGCAGCCGGGTCCAGGAGTACCTTTCCACGGTCCTTCCCGGTCTTCCCCAGGGCGTGAGGACGGAACTGGGGCCGGATGCCACGGCCCTTGGCTGGGTCTACCAATATGTGCTTACCGACGGATCGGGGACCCACAGCCTCTCCGACCTCAGGGCTTGTCAGGACTGGTATCTCAAATATTACCTGAAGTCAGTGCCCGGGGTGGCGGAAGTGGCGACCTTCGGGGGTTTCGGCAGGCAATACCAGGTAAACGTCGATCCCGGCAGGCTCCAGGCCTATGCCCTGCCCATTTCAAGGGTGGTGGATGCGGTCCGGGGAGGGAATGCCGAGACAGGCGGCCGCCTGATCGAATTCGGGGGCACCGAGTATATGGTACGCGGCCGGGGCTACGCCCGGTCGGTCAAAGATTTCGAGAATATTGCGGTAGGGGCAAGCGAAAACGGAACGCCCATCCGGGTGCGCGACATCGGACAGGTCGTGACGGGCCCGGACCTTCGGCGCGGGGCTTCCGATTTTAACGGAACGGGAGAAGCAGTTTCAGGCATCGTCGTCATGCGCCAGGGACAAAATGCCCTGGACGTGATCCGTCGGGTAAAGGCGAAGTTAAAGGATATCGAGCCGGGGTTGCCGCCGGGCGTAAAGATCGTGCCCGTCTATGACCGCTCGGACCTGATATTGAGGGCGATCGATACCCTCAAATCGACCCTCATCGAAATCATGATCACCGTCGCCCTCGTGATCCTCCTGTTTCTGCGCCACATCCCGAGCGCCCTCATCCCCATGATCACGATCCCGGTAGCCGTGCTCATCTCCTTCATTCCCCTGCGCATGCTGGGGGTGACGGCCAATATCATGTCTCTCGGCGGTATCGTCATCGCCATCGGGGCCATGGTCGATGCATCCATCGTGGTGGTGGAGCAGACCCATAAAGGCCTCGAGCAATGGGACCAATCGGGGCGCCTTCGGGATTATCGGACGGTGGTGGTCGACGCCATCAGGCAGGTCGCCCGACCAAGCTTTTTCGCCCTCCTCGTCATAGGCGTCGCCTTTCTTCCCGTCCTGGCCCTCGAAGGGCAGGAGGGGCGTCTTTTCAGGCCCCTCGCCTACACGAAAAATCTCGCAATGATTGTCGCCGCCGTCCTTGCCGTAACTCTCGACCCGGCATTGAGGCTCCTTTTTACCCATATGCGGAATTTCTCCTTCCGCCCCTCCTTTCTCTGCAAGGCGGTGAATGCAACGGTGGTGGGCACCATCCGCCCTGAGGAAAGCCATCGCCTGAGCCGTTTCCTCATGCGCCTCTATGAGCCGGCGGTCTCATGGGCATTACGGCGGAAGTGGGTCGTGATAGGCTCGGCCTTCCTCATGATCCTTGCCACCATACCCGCCTATACCCACCTGGGCCGTGAGTTCATGCCCCCTCTCGAAGAGGGGTCCATCCTCTATATGCCCTCCACCATGCCCGGTATTTCCATCGGAGAGGCCCAACGCCTACTCCAGGTCACGGACCGGATCATCGGGCAATTTCCCGAGGTGGACCGGGTGCTTGGAAAGGCGGGCAGGGCCGACACGTCAACCGATCCCGCCCCTTTGTCCATGCTCGAGACGATGATCGTGCTCAGGCCCAAGGACGAGTGGCGCCGGACCGAAACATGGTATTCCTCATGGGCCCCCGCCTGGGCCGCACGGGTCTTCAGACATATTACACCGGACCACATCTCCCAGGACGAGCTGATCCGAAAAATGAATGATGCCCTCGAAATCCCGGGCCTCGCCAACGGCTGGACCATGCCCATAAAAGGACGGATCGAGATGTTGAGCACCGGAATACGGACTGCGGTGGGCCTCAAGATCTCCGGAAGAGACCTCAACAGAATCGAAGAGATCGGGACTGAGATCGAAGCCCTGCTGCCCGGGGTCAAGGGGACCCGGAGCGTCTTCGCGGAACGCACCGGAAGCGGCAACTTCCTCGATTTCGAGTGGCGAAGGGATGAGCTGGCCCGGTACGGCCTCAGCGTCGAGGAGGCCCAAAACGCCGTATCGAGGGCGATAGGCGGCGAAAATGTGACCACCACCATCGAAGGCCGCGAACGGTATCCCGTGAATGTGCGATACATGAGGGATTTCAGACAGGACCTCGGCTCCCTGAGCCGCGTCCTGGTCGCTACGTCAGGGGGTCAGCGGCAGATCCCCCTTTCCCAGCTCGCAGATATCCGCGCCGCCTCCGGTCCATCCATGATCAGGAATGAGGACGGCCTTCTCACCGGGTACGTCTACATCGATATTGCCGGGAAAGATCCGGGCAGGTATATGGACGAGGCAATGCGGACGATCAGGGAAAAGGTACAACTGCCTCCGGGGTACGCGGTATTGTGGAGCGGCCAGTATGAGGGAATGGAGAGGGCCCGGGAACGGCTGACCACGGTCGTGCCCGTAACGCTCCTTTTGATCGTCATCCTCTTATGGCTCAATACCCGCTCCCTGGCAAAGACCTCCATCATCCTCCTCTCCGTCCCCTTCTCTGCCATCGGCGCCTTCTGGTTTCTCCACCTCCTCGGCTACAATATGAGTATCGGCGTATGGGTAGGTCTGATCGCCCTTCTGGGGGTCGATGCGGAAACAGGGGTATTTATGTTCCTCTACCTCGATCTGGCGTACAATCAGGCCCGCAACGAGGGCCGCCTCCGGACCCTTGCCGATCTGCAGGCTGCCATCCGCTACGGCGCGGCCCGAAGATTGAGGCCGAAATTCATGACCGTGGCCACCACGTTTATCGGCCTCATCCCCATCATGTGGTCTTTCGGGGCCGGGGCAGACGTGATGAAACGGATCGCCGCGCCCATGATCGGAGGGATATTCACCTCCTTCCTCCTCGAGCTGCTCGTCTACCCACCTATTTACCAGCTATGGAAATGGCACTTTGAAATGAAAAAAAGAGGAGTGAGCGAAGGGGGTTGAAGAGATGGTTTAGCCCTCCCTCCGCCTACCCGATACACCGCCCGGATGGCGATATTCTTCAGTATATGGTGCACCGACCCGACATCTGTGAGGGGGCTCATGCAATTCATAGGGTCACGAATACCACATCGGGCACGAACTGCGAAGCGCGCCCATTCCTCTGACAGTTGCACGGGATTTACTGAAAGTTTGCATCAGAATAAGGGGCAAAAACCACGGAGCCTGGTGATTATCGTCCATGACAGTCTCGTAGTGCAGGAAAAAGCAGTCACTCATATTGTCAAGTGTAGGTGGAAAGCCTTCATACCTGACCGGCGCGATGCTGCGTAAGCCCGTCCGCCTCATGGGGCGAAAAGGCCGCCGGTAAAGCAAATCTCCCCTGTTTCATGCAATACACCCCGGACCTTTCCTTTTCTGGCACATAGTTTGCTTTAACCTTTGTACAAAATAAAAACCTCGATGACAGGCAATTCAAAGCCTCGCTGAGGTGAACCGGGGGTTCTCCCGCGCAGACTTTCCCGCTGGACTTGCGCCCTTGGCAGGGTCCTACGGGACGCTGTTCCAAGGGGACTCGATAAGACAGGAGGCAAATGAGCAATGGAGGTGAGGTACGGTTCAGGTTTCGCAAAATTCAAGAAGAGGTGGATAAGATGAAGTTGAGTACATCATTCGTATGGGGTATCATCATGAGCCTGGTAATTACCGGTGCATGCCACGCGGGCAACATCAGCCTGCCCTGGTCCAATCGTCTGAATTGTAGCCCATGGACATACAACGGCTCATCGGAAAGCATCACAAGCGCGGGATGCACCGAGTTTACGGTGGCAAGCGATTACTCGGCATGCGGCACTTATGCCCAGGTATCCGCGGCTGCGAATAACAGCGATAACGGTTCCGGCGGCGTGGGAATCCGCCAATACGTGGGGTCCGGGGTTACGAGCACCAATCAGACCGAGGCAACCAACGGCTTCAGCGTAACCCTTCCCGATCCGACGAGCGTCAACATCCGCTGGTACGAGCGGTACCAGGCAGGCTTTAGATGGTCGGACGTGGGCCATCACAAGGATGTATACGTGTCCACCGCGGTGGGCAACTATGTCATCCCCACACCCATGTACAATGGAAATACCTATGTGGTCGCCACCTATAGCGGCGGGCAGAACAACAACCTTTCCGGGTCGGTTTCAAACTTTATCAACCCCGGAGACGGTAAATGGCATCTTTACGAGCTTCACGCCACCAAGTCCGGCTCCATCCAGATGTGGGTGGATGAGGTGCTCATCATCAGTGCTACCGTTCCTGCCTTCGACTCGGGCTTTCGAAATGTCCAGTTCGGCTCCAACATCACCACGGCAGCCAACAGCCCATGCGCGGCCATCGACTACGATGACCTCGCGATAACCGCGGGCACCTACATCGGGCCGGTAAGCGGCGGAGGCGGCGGCGGAGGCGGCGGCGGTACTTCAGACACCACGCGCCCCACGGTCACGGCTTTTGGTATGCCGGCCACTTCCACATCCCGTACCGTGCCCGTCAGCGCCTTCAGGGCAACGGACAACGTCGCAGTGACGGGTTACTGCATCACCGGCGCAAACAACTCATCATCCTGCACCTGGTCCGGCTCCGCCCCCGGGAGCTACACCTTTCCCGCGACCGGAGCCCAAACCGCGTATGCCTGGGCGAAAGATGCGGCAGGCAATGCATCGACTCCATTAACCGCGAGCGTGAACGTCAGCTCGTCCGGCAGCACCACCGCACCCGTAATATCGAACGTCTCCCCTACCGGGACCCAGGCGTGCAGCAGCAATCCGCGGAGCATCACCATGTCCGTTCAAACCGACAAGGCGGCAACCTGTAAGCTGAATGCAACCGATGCAAGCTATTCCTCCATGAAATATACCTTCCCCACCACCGGCGGCACCACCCACTCCGTGCCTCTCAGCCTCTCCTGCGGCACCACCTATTCATACTATGTCAGATGCGCCGACGCATCGGGCAATGCAAGCGCATCGAGCACCACGGTCGCGATCCCCGTTGCCTCCACCGGTACGGTCAGCACCACGCCTCCGGTCATCTCCAACGTCTCCCCGACCGGAACCCAGGCGTGCAGCAGCAATCCGCGGAATATCACCATGTCCATCCAAACTGACAAGGCGGCAACATGTAAGCTGAATGCAACCGATGCAAGCTATTCCTCCATGAAATATACCTTCCCTACCACCGGCGGCACCACCCACTCCGTACCCCTCAGCCTCTCGTGCGGCGTAAACTACACATACTACGCCCGCTGCACCGACGCGGCAGGCCATGCGGGCACCACAAGCACGGTAATAACGATACCCGTGGCAAGGTAGAAGGCAGAGAAGACAAGACGAACAGTACATTCAGCAGGTAACCACGACAGAGGCGAAGGCTTTAAGCCTTCGCCTCTGTCGTTATCAGCGCCTCCAGGGAATTCCCGGCGCGTGCTGTTTCCATCGGGCCTCATCCATCCATGGGCGATACCGATCCTCTCCGGGTCTCCAGGCGTTCGACCGGGTCCTCTGCGGCCTTTGAAGGATGAAGGGAAAATTTTCTTGACAATATTGCCTTGTAGTGACAGAATTATCCCATAAAAACAGATAAATACGACCCTCAAACGTCCCCCGGGCAACACACATTGAAATCCGATATCCGGAAGGAGACCATCGTGAAAAGATCCCCTGCTCGTGCAATCCTCAGCCTTACCTGTTTTCTCCTCATCCCGTTTTCGGCCCATGCCAAAGAGATCTCGCCCCATCAGGTAAAGGCCGGGCTGCGGTCCCTCTCGGTCCCCTTTATCGCCAACGAAGGGCAGGTAGACAAGGGGGTTTCTTTTTATGCGAGGACTTTCGCGGGTACGGTATTTGTCGGCCGCGACGGCGTCATACAATATGCCTTCGGCGCCGGCTCCGCCATCACCGAGGAGGCGGTGCGGGAAGGCACGGTTCCGTCCTGCCCGAGAGGCGTCGACCCCTCATCGACAAAAATCGGTTCCTTCCTCGGCAACGATCCTTCCCGGTGGAAGGGCCATATCACTGCCTACGAGTCTATTGCCCTGGGAGAGATCCAAAAAGGGGTCACCCTCTCCCTCAAGGCCCACGGCGACAACGTGGAGAAACTCTTTACCGTGAGTCCCGGCGCCTCCCCGTCTTTTTCCATGAAGCTCTCCCACATAGAAAGGATGAACCTTACGGAATCGGGCGAGCTGGAAGTGACCACAGGGGAAGGCTCCTTCTTTTTCTCGAAGCCCGTGGCTTTTCAGGAGGTCGCGGGAAAGAGGCAGGGGGTCGTGGTAGCCTACGCCCTGACCGCACCCAACTCCTACGGCTTTGCAGTGGGCCCATATGACCGGGAGAAACCCCTCGTAATAGATCCCTATCTCGCTTCCACCTTTTTCGGGGCCACTACTGCCGTATCGGGCATGGTCACCGACATCTCCGGCAATGTCTATGTCACGGGAACAGTGTGGGGGTCTATCCCGGTGAAGAGGCATTCCTTCCAGAAATCGCGCAGAGGCGCGGGGGATGCATTCATCGCAAAACTCGACGGCTCCCTCACCGCCCTTCTCGCATCCACCTATTTCGGAGGGTCCTCGGAAGACGAAGCCGTCGCGGTCGCCCTCGATGCATCGGGAAATGTATACGCGTCCGGATGGACCGCTTCCAGGAACTTCCCCACTACGCCGGGGGCATACAGCCGTATAAAACATAGCTCCGACGACATGAGGGACACCTTTATCTCGAAGTTCGATGCGTCGCTCATGTCGCTCACTGCCTCTACGTACCTCGGGGGGACAGGCGACAATTCGGCATCCTCCGTCGCCGTCAGCGCTTCGGAGGAAATCTGCGTGAGCGGAATCACCGCGTCCTCCGATTTTCCGACCACGGAAGGGGCGTATAGCCGGACCCTCAAAGGCGAGAGCGATGCCTTCATATCGAAGCTCGACAGCTCCCTTTCCACGCTCCTTGCATCCACCTATCTCGGGGGCGCCGGCCAGGACTATGCCGCATCCCTCGTCCTCGATCCGTCGGGAAACGCCTATGTAACGGGCATCACCGATTCCCCTGATTTCCCCGTCACGGCAGGGGCGTATCTGCCAACGGGTCACGGCGGGGAGGAGGCCTTTATCTCCAGGCTTAACTCCGGCCTCACCGCGCTGCTTGCGTCCACCTATCTCGGGGGCTCTGCTGCGGGAGGCGGCTCGGAGAGGGGAGAGGCGATCGCCCTCGATGCGTCGGGAAACGTCTATGTGGCGGGGGGAACAGCCTCCACCGATTTCCCTACCACGGAAGGGGCGTACCTGCGCACCCTCACGGGAGAGCAGAACGGCTTTGTCTCGAAATTGAACGGCGACCTCACGACGCTCGTGGCCTCCACCTATCTCGAAGGCGGCTGGTATCAGCGGCTTTACGCCATGACCCTCAATCCCGGAGGAGATGTGTATGTAGCAGGGAATGCAACTTTTTCTTATAATCCGACCCAAGTATTCCCTGAGGCCGGGCCGGGTGGTTACGGAGGCAACTTCATCTTCAAATTGAACGGGACCCTTTCCACCCTCCTGGGCTCCTTCTGGCTTCCGTCCTGGTATTCGACGAGTACTTCACTCAATTCCATTGCCTTCGATCCGTCGGGAAATTTGTTCGCCGCCGGTGAAACCAGCTCCTCCACGTTCCCCACGACGGAAGGGGCATATCAGAAAATGCTGCGGGGACAAGGCAGCGCATTTATCACCAAGATAGACAGCGCCCTGTCCCCCACCGAATACACTATCACCGCCAGGATGTTCAGGAGCGGCAAGGGTACCGTGAGCGCGACGGGGCTCACATGCAGGGGCGCCACGTGCACGGGCACCTATCCGGTCGGCGCGGAGGTCGTCCTCACCGCCGAGGCTAGGCCCGGGTCCGCCTTCGACGGGTGGCGCGGATGCACCTCGACGTCGGGAAATACCTGCACCGTGAGAGTCGACATGCCCCATGTGGTGGTCGCCCTTTTTTATCGTGCCCCACGGATTGCCGTTACCCCTTCCTCCCTCTCTTTCGGCGCGGTACAGACGGGCGGCTCCCTCACTAGGGAGGTCCGGATCACGAACCGATGTGAGCCATATGGCAACATGGGTATCCCTCTCTATGCGGGCATCGACATCATTGTAGGCCCCATATCCATAACAGGTGATTCATTCAGCCAGACGAATAACTGCTCCACCGTCGCATGCCAGGAAGTCTGTACCGTGAACGTCACGTTCAGCCCTTCCGCGAGGGGGTCCCGCACGGGCAGATTGAATATTATCTCAAACGACCCGGCCAGGCCCGAGGTGCGGGTGAACCTGGGCGGCAGGGGAAAGTGACGTAAGGAAGTCCGGTCCTCCCCTCGCCTGAAATAACTTGAGAGTGGCACGCGGAAATCCCCATGCCGGTTGCAATGGATCGGTCCCGCGTCATGTAGCGCGCACCGCGAGCGAGGCCAACAGTAGCCAAAAGCAGGCGCCTTAAGCAGCGCCTTAAACGGGGGGAGGCTCCGATAGCTTTGCTATTGGAGGGGGCGACGTGAGCCCCTTCCAACTGCATTTGCCCCTATTGACAACCCGGCGTTGCCTGTATAGACTTTGTACAAAACATTGAGCGTGGAGAAATCGTAATGGTCGTGTCGCTTTACGGCGTTGAGGCCTTCTGCCCGAGCGGCCCCGCCCAATGGTCTTAAGCAGTTCCTCGCAGTAGTACTCCCGAATATTTTGGGCTGTGCCGGAGGATCGTTTAGGTTATGACAGAGACAGCTCACCATAGTTCTCATGCCTTCCCCGTTGTCGTCATAGGCGCCTCGGCAGGGGGCCTCATCGCCTTCGAGAGGTTTCTGTCCGCCCTCCCGGAGGATTTCGATTTTGCCCTCATCTTCATGCAGCACCTCTCTTCGAAACATAAAAACCTCTTGCCCGAACTCCTTCGCAACAGGGTGAAAAGATTCAGAATAGAAGAGCTGGTCGAGGGCATAAAAATTGTACCGGGTGTGCTCTTTCTCTGTCCTCCCGCATTGGAAGTAAGGATAGAAGAGAATATCGGACGGGTGGCGACCCGCTCAAAGCCTCATCAGCACCTCCCCATCGACGAATTTCTCAGTTCTCTCGCCCACTCCATACCCGAGCGCACCATTGCCGCCATCTTCTCAGGGGGCGGCACGGACGGCGCCCGGGGGATACGAACGCTGCGCAAGGCGGGGGGCACTGTCTTCGTCCAGGACCCGGCCACCGCCCAATACCCCGATATGCCCCTTGCCGCGATCAACACCGCTCAAATGGACGGTGTCTTCTCACCTGAGGAGATGGTGGGAGAAATACTTAAATTCCACAGATCCGGCATGGTCCACCTCCCGGCGGAAAACCTTATGACCACCGGTCATTTCGAGACCCTCTTCCGGCTCGTCTATGAGCGGACCGGGTGTCGCTTCACTCATTATAAGAGAAACGTGGTGGTTCGCAGGATCAGGAGGCGGATGTACCTCCACGCCATCACCTCGATCGATGCATATCTCGAATATCTCGAACGAACTTCTCCGGAGGCGGACCAGGTTGCGTCGGACCTCATGATCGGGGTCACGTCCTTTTTCCGCGACCGTCTCGCATGGAAGGCGCTCCATCTCGAAGTGACGAGGAAGTTTGTTGCCCAGGAAGAGTCCACGCCCATAAGAGTGTGGACCCCTGCGTGCGCAACGGGTGAGGAGGCCTATTCGGTCGCCATGTTGCTCCGCCATGAGCTTGACCTCGTTGGAAAGGGCCGGGAGGTCCAGGTCTTCGCCACGGACCTCAACGAGCGCGCCCTGGAGCGGGCACGGGACGGCGTGTACCCCGTTACCGTTACCGCAGATGTTCAGCCCGAATATATTTCAAAATTTTTCACCTCTTCGAGCGATAAGCTTTCACTCATCGTAAATAAAGATATCCGGCAGATGGTGGTTTTTGCCAAGCAGGACCTTCTGAGCGATCCCCCTTTCTCCCGTCTCGACCTCGTCATCTGCCGCAATCTCCTTATCTACCTTGAGCCGGAGGCCCAGGAGAAGTGCCTCGTTCTTTTCCATTATGCCCTGAAGAAGGACGGTTTTCTGTTTCTCGGAAATGCGGAGTCCCCCGGAAGGAACAGCAGCCTTTTCGTCTCCCTTGCCCACAAGAAATGCCGCATCTACCGGAAGACCGATGAAAGGCGCAGCCCAAGGTTGTCTCTCTCCGTGCCCTATGCCTCCGAGCGCGCCATAGCGCCCTTGAGGCATAAGCCGTCCGAGGACCACCGGCAATCGATTACCCAGGCAATCCAGGATACCCTGATTGAGGAGCATGCCCCCATTGCAGTAGCCATCAACCAGAATTATGACATACTCTATCATAACGGACCCACAAGCCGTTACCTGCGACAGCCGAGGGGAGAGCCTACCCGCAATCTCATGGAGCTCGTCCCGGAAAGGGTCAGGAACAGGCTTCGGGGCGGGATTTACCGGGCAAGCCATGAGGGAAAGCCGGTCACTATCCGCATGTCCATCCCTGACGACAGGGAGCGACCAAAAATAGTCACCCTCCGCATCTCAAGGGTGCGTGAGACCGTATTCCTCATCACCTTTAGGGATAAAGGGGCTCCGCTCCATGAGATGGAAGCTCTCCCCCTCGACTGCCGGACGGTCGAAGAGACTGCGGTGCACCAGCTCGAGAATGAGCTTTCCTCCACCAGGGATTCTCTCCAAAGCTATATTGAACAGCTGCGGAGCCTGAATGAAGAGCTCAACTCGTCCAATGAAGAGCTGCAGGCGGCGAACGAGGAGCTGGAAACTTCAAGGGAAGAGCTTCAATCTCTCAACGAGGAGCTGACCACCGTCAACCAGCAGCTCCAGACGAAGATCGAGGAACAGGAAGAGACCAACAACGATCTCACTAATTTTCTCACGAGCACGAGCATCCCAACCATTTTTCTCGACCAGCAGATGAGGCTCAAGCGGTTCACGCCCGCAATGGCGCGACTCACCACTCTTATCCCCGGGGATACGGGACGCCTGATTCACGATATGTCCCAGGAGAATCTCGGCCCCGACCTCCTTTCCGACGCCCGCTCCGTCCTCGACAGCCTCACCCCGGTAAAAAGGGAGCTGGCGATAAAAGGGGCCCGGTATGTCCGCACCACCCTCCCTTACAGGACCGCGGGAAACCGCATCGAGGGAGTGGTGGTCACCTATACGGATATCACCGAGCTAAGGAAGGTGGAAGCCCGCACCCGGCACCTCGCGTCGTTCCCCGGTCTCAACCCGAATCCCATAATAGAGCTCGATATAGCCGGGGAAGCCGTATACCTGAATCCGGCTGCAGAATCGCTCCTCAAAGACTCGGGAATGGGGGGAGACTACCGGCCCCTGTTGCCCCTTGATATGGCCTCTATTCTGAGGGATTGGGATAGATCGACCGCCCTCACCCTCGCGCGGGAGGTCTATTTTGACGGCAGGGCCTTCGACGAGACCGTTCAGCTTGTCCCGGACCTCGGGGTGGCACGGATCTATGCACGTGACATTTCGCAAAGGAAGTCGGCGGAGGAGGCGTTACGGGCGAGCGAGGAACGGGTCAGGCTGAAACTGAAGAGTATCCTCGAGCCGGACGAAGACCTCGGCGACCTGGAGCTCTCCGATGTCATCGATTATGAGGCTATCGATGCCCTTATGGAGGATTACCACAGCCTCGCAGGAATTGCGATGGCCATCATCGACATGAAGGGCAACGTGATCGTGGGTAAGGGTTGGCAGGAGATCTGCACCAGATTTCACCGGGTGAACCCGGAGAGCTACGCTCACTGCCTGGAGAGCGATTTACGGCTTTCCGAAGGCGTCGCCCTGGGAGAAGCGAAACTCTATAAGTGCGAGAACCATATGTGGGATATGGCGACCCCTATTGTAATAGGCGGTCAGCATGTGGGCAACGCCTTTCTGGGCCAATTTTTCTTTGAAGACGAGGTTCCCGATTACGAGGTATTCAGATCTCAGGCCAAACATTACGGTTTTCCGGAAGAAGAGTATATAAGAGCCCTCGAAGCGGTACCGCGGCTTTCCCGCGTAACAGTGGACGGCGCCATGTCCTTTCTCATGAAGCTCGCCCAGATCCTCTCCCAATTGAGCTACAGCAACATCAAGCTCGCGAAGCTGCTGGTCCGTAACGATTCACTCCTAAGCTCTCTGCAGGAAAGCGAGGAACGTTTCCGGAGCATGTTCGAGCGCCATAAGGCTATCATGCTCCTCATCGAGCCCCACACGGGTCTCATCGTGGATGCCAACTTGGCGGCTTCCGAATTTTACGGCTATTCCCGCGATGAGCTGAAGGCACTCCATATCCAGGAGATCAATCAGCTTTCGCCTGTCGAGGTGGCCGGAGAGCGGCAAAAGACGTTTAAGGGAGAGAGGGACCATTTCATCTTCCCCCACCGTATTGCCGACGGGACCATCCGCTGGGTGGATGCCTATTCAACGCCCATCGAAGCCCAGGGGAAATCCTTGCTCTTTTCCGTGATCCACGATATTACGGAGCGACGCCAGGCCCAGGAAGAGCGGGAGAAGGCAGTAGCATTTCTCCGCCTCATCAATGAGAGTGCCGACAAACGGGACCTCATGAGCAGCGCCATCCGGTTCTTCCAGGATTATTCGGGGTGCGAGGCGGTAGCGATAAGGCTCCGCCGGGGTGACGACTATCCCTATTATGAGGCCCATGGCTTTCCCGCGTCATTCCTCGCCAAAGAAGACAGCCTTGTGGGGTTGGCCCACCAAGGGGAGCCCCTCTGTGGCGATGACGACCGTCCCGTCATGGAATGCATGTGCGGGAGGGTGATCGAAGGGAGATTCGATCAGTCGCAACCATTCTTTTCCCCTGCCGGGAGCTTCTGGACAAATTCAACGACCGAAGTGCGGAATTTGACGGGGTCCGGCAGCGACTCGGCGACGATACGCCACCACTGCAATACCGAAGGATATGAATCGGTCGCCCTGATCGCCATTAAGATCGCTGATGAAACCAAGGGGCTTCTCCAGGTGAATGATTCGCAAAGGGGTAAATTTACCCCTGAACAGATCGGCTTTTGGGAGAGACTGGCCGGCTATCTCGCGGTGGCCCTGGCGAAATTCGAGGCGGAGGATGCGCTCAAAGAGGCCCATGAAGACCTCGAAAAAAGGGTGCAGGAACGGACCTTCGAGCTGAGCCATGCCTACGAGGCCCTCCACGAGGAGTCGGAAGAGCGCAAGCGGGTCGAAGAACAGCTCCGCCAGGCCCATAAGATGGAGGCTATCGGCACTCTCGCCGGCGGGATCGCCCATGACTTCAACAATATTCTCGCGGCCATCATCGGCTTTACGGAGATCGCGTCTGATGATTCGGGGGACCGCCCTGATGTGGAACGGGCCTTGAGCCACGTGCTGAAAGCAGCCCACAGGGGACGGGACCTGGTGCGGCAGATCCTCGCCTTTTCCCGGAAATCGGACACGAGCAGGAGCCTCATATCCTTAGGGCCCATTATTCAGGAGACGATCCACCTCTTGAGGGCCTCCATCCCCTCCACAATCGAGATTGCCTACAGGACTTCAACTACCGCCGATTCGGTGGTCGCTTCGCCCGGAGAGATCCAGCAGATCCTCATGAACCTGAGCACCAATGCGGCCCTCGCCATGCAGGCAAAGGGCGGGAGCCTCGAAATCTCTCTCAACGATATCGAATTATTGCCGGACAGCGCGCCTCTGGACGCCGATGTGCTGACGGGAGAATACCTTCAGCTTTCGGTAAAGGACACGGGCACCGGTATGACCCCCGATATTATGAAAAGAATCTTCGAGCCTTTCTACACCACGAGAGAGGTGGGCAAGGGCACGGGTATGGGGCTCGCCGTAGTATACGGGATCGTGAAGGACCTCCGCGGTGCGGTGAGCGTGGAGAGCGAGCCAGGGGTCGGCTCGATTTTCCGCGTCTTCCTTCCCAAAGTAAGACCGGAGATCGAGCCCGAGCCCGTGAGCCCCATACCCAGCCCTGAGGGAAGCGAAAGGATCCTTCTCGTGGACGACGAGGAGTTGATCATCGAATGGGGAGAAGCCGTGCTCGCCCGGCTCGGCTATGAGGTGACTTCGTCCACCGACAGTATGCAGGCCCTGAAGATCTTTTCGGGCGATCCTTCAGCCTTCGATCTCGTCATCACCGACCAGACCATGCCCCTCATGACGGGAATGGAGCTGGCAGAAAAACTCTTTGCCCTGAGGAAAGACATCCCCATCATCCTCTGCACCGGTCATAGCGAGACAGTCACTCAGGAGGACGTGCTCGCGATCGGTATAAAGGATTATCTCCTGAAGCCGGTAAAGAAATCAGAACTGGCCGAAGCCATCCGCCGCGCCCTCTCTTCAGAAAAAACGGGAGTAGCTAATTAAATCCTCTATTTTTCTCTCCTTGCCGAAGGAGCGATATCCCCTTTCCCCATCCCACGGGCTATCTGCCCGGCAACCACAAAATCCGGGAAAACTCCCCTCTCACGTATTTGCCTTCACGTAACCTTCCCCGTCCCCGGTCAGGAAACGGGAAGGGCTTCTCAATCGTGGGTCAGGCCATTACGGCCTTTTTCACCAGCGACCGGGCGATCTCTATCTTATAAGGATTCATCGCGAGGGGCCGTACGCCTTCAAGGGCAAGCTCGGCCGCTTTCCCCGCCGAAGCCTCGTCCACCTTGCGTCCTTTTAGATAGCTTTCTGCTGCCCTCGCCCTCAGGGGCTCCGGCGCCACGGAGCCGAGCACGATGCGTGCGTCTTCGCAGACCCCGTCTTTCAATGTCACGACCGCCGCCACGCTCACGATGGCGAAATCAATCGGTTTTCGCAGGGTAAATTTCTCATAGACCTGACGTACGCCGGCCCCGGGCTTGGGAATCCGTATCTCCTTTATCAGCTCGTCTTTATCGAGAACCGTGGAGCTCGTGGCACTCGCGCTAAAGAATGCCCGGGCCGCCATGCTCTTCTTCGTAGTAACGATGCGGGCGTCCAGGGCAACGAGGGCAACCGCCACATCGGAGGGACCCACGGCAAGACAGCCGCAATTTACACACCGGCCCGCCTCCTGTTCTATGGCGCGACTGCCGAGTCCCGGCATATCCTCCACGTCGATCCTGTTCTGCCGCATCGAGACGGGCAGCTCTTCGAGGTATGCCCGCGGGATCTCCCGGAGACGGGTGTCACTGAAGCCCGCCCCCGCCTCTTTCAGCCTTGCCTTCGCGGTCCCGAGCTTCAGCTCCATGGAGCGGACCCCATCCCTGGCAGATGCGACAGCCTGTATCACGGTCGCCGCCCCGGCCACCATGTCGCCGCCCCCATAGATTCCCGCCTGGCCCGTCTCCCCTGATTCGTCTACGTGGACGGTGCCCCGGGGCGAAAAGGAAAGGCCCTGGGGAACCAGGGAGGGGTCCACGGCCTGGCCTATGGCGACGATAACATGGTCGGCCCTGAGGTCAAGGGCAGTGCAGGTCATATCCAGTGTGGGATTGAACGAGCCGTCCGGCTCCCGGACCGAGAGACAGTTGACCGTATTGAGGCCCGTTACCTTGCCGTCTTTCAGTGCGATCTCTTTGACTCCGAGAGAGTCGTGGATAATGATGCCTTCTTCCTCGGCCTCTAAGATTTCGTTATCGAGGGCAAGCATCCTGTCCTTCGACGAAAGGTCCCTGCATTCGAGGCAGACGAGGCGCACTTCCTCGGCCCCCGACCGTTTCGCGGTCCGTGCCGCATCCACGGCCACGCTGCCTCCGCCTACGACGATCACCCGGGCGCCCAGATCTACCTTCTTCCCCGAGTTAATCACCCTCAAGTAATCGAGGGCGTAGGTGACGCCCTCCCCGTCCTCTCCCGGCACGCCCAGTTTCAGGGCCTTCCAGGTCCCTCCCGCGACAAAGATGGTGTCGAAGGTTTTCGTCAGTTGTGCCATGGTGATATCTTTGCCCACCTCTACGCCCGTCTTGAAGACGATCCCCATCTTCTCCAGGGCCTTCACCTGCTTTCTCACCACGTCTTTCGGCAGACGGAAGGGGGGGATGCTGTGGAAGAGCATGCCCCCGGCCTCGGAGAACCTTTCAAATAC
>DASXUJ010000018.1 GCA_036504895.1 Syntrophorhabdaceae bacterium | reverse complement strand
TGCTTGCGGAGGTTGAAGTGGAGGAGAAGCGCCTTGTTGTAGATGCTGCACACGATCTCAAGCTCCCGCAAAAAGCGCTGATCGAGCTCGACCGTAAATTTCTTCCCTAATATAAGAAAGCCTATCACCTCGACATCCTTTTTTAGAGGGTAGAGGTAAAGGGTGTGATAGCCGAAGGCATCGTTGACGAGGGAGGCGGAGACCGCCCCGCCGTTTAAAGTCCGTATCGATTCCAGGGATATGTCGTTGAGAGAGTCTTCTATGCTGAAGAAGCCCTCTTTTTCCTGCCCCGATTCATCTTTGAAAATCTTGCACATGTCGAAGAGCGACTCTTCGACAAAGACCTTCGGGATTCTGCTTATGAGGCTATCTTCCTCCTCGAAACAGCTCAACATCCTCATGATAATGGAATAGTTGTTGATAGCCCTTTCGTAAAAATCCCATTGAAAACTTATTGATTCGGATCTCAGATCGTCCTGGCGCATGGCTAACCTATATGCAAAAATTCGATTATTTTTTGCATCTCCCTCATTATCCCATCCTTCTCATTGAGCAATATGTACCCCTCGGGACCGAGATCTTTATTCGTGGAGCCGGCAAAGCTGTCGGCCGCCCGCACTAATTTCACGATGCCGTCGTGCCGGTCTCTGATCCTGGGATCGTGATGATAGCGGATTGCGTGGAGGAACTCTTCCGGAAAACGCCACTTTACACCGATTGCATAGCCGATTTCCTGGTGGTCTATGCCGAACTTCTCCTTTTCCATCGCCTCGAGCGGCTTACCTTTGGTTCGTGATTCTTTGATCATTGCGTGGTAATGGTCCACGCTCATATAGAGTATCGTCTTTCCGATATCATGGAGCAGGGCGATGGTAAAGATCTTTTGGGGGTCTTCTATAAGCATCTTTTTCGAAAGGACCCGGGCGGCGCACGCCACGAGGGCGGAATGCTTCCACAGATCGATCAGGTCCTCCGGTTTCAGCTTCAGCATTTTCAATATATCGTTCATGAAGACGAGGCACGTGACGATCTTCTTTACTTCTTCAAATCCGATAGTGATCATAGCCCTCTGAAGGCTGAAGACATGGACACCCCGACTGTAATAGGCGGAATTGGCGATGCTGATGATCTTTGAGGAGATCGCCTGATCATATTTGATCACGTCCGCAAGGTCGTTAAAGGAAGAGTCGTCATTGGCAATAATTCCCAACACCCGGTCGATCACATTGCTGACCGTGGGTATCACCTTTAACGCCGTCGCTTTACTGAGGAGATCTTCTTTCATGTTGGCTGTAAGCATAGATTGCGCCTATATAATTTTCGTCAATATACTGAATAAGTAAAGGTTTTTTTTTCACAAACTTTCTTATATCCCAAATACGTAATAATAACATCGCATTATAATCAACAAATAAATGTCCTGTTTATGCGGTACGAGCGGTTTGACCGGTCGATTCAGGCTTGAGGACCATTTCATTTTTAGCCTATTTTTGGGTACGGTTTCACGGAGGAGGGTGCTTTTTTACCGCTTTGCGCCGGAGCGCTCCGTCCCGGTGAGATGACGGGAATTCTCCTAAACCATAAAAAAAGTCCCGCGGGCAGAGCCTCTTTTGTCCGCCCTCTGCAAATTTCGAAGCCCGGGCAGGAGGCCGCAGGTTTGTTTTTCTGTACCCTCTCAATCGCCTCATTTCCATATAACTGATTTGATTTGCTTATATTTTTATAATCTGTTATAAAGTAAACTTGTTTTTATGAGCTTAAGGATTGATGACTTTGATTATTTGTTACCCAAGGAGTTGATCGCCCAGCATCCCGAAAAAGAAAGGGCATCGTCCCGCCTTCTCGTCCTTCACAGGAAGGAAGGCGAAGTGGAACACAGAAAGTTCTCCGGGATTGCGGATTACTTTGCCGGGGGAGACGTCCTGGTGCTCAATGACAGCAAAGTCTTTCCGGCGCGGTTAAAGGCCGTGAAGGAGACGGGAGGAGCGGTCGATGTGCTCCTGGTGGAGAGAAAGTCACCTCGCCGCTGGGGCTGCCTTGCGCAGGGTGCAAAAAGGGGTGTGAGGCAGCAGCGTGTTTCCGTCGGCTCCTGGTATGCAGACCTTCTCAGGGATGAAGAGAAAGGCGCCTGGGAGATAGAATTCCTTTATGACGGCGACAGCTTCGACATTATAAATAAATGCGGGGTCATGCCCCTTCCCGGCTATATCAAAAGGAAGGGAGCCCAGGAGCCTGAAGATTTCACCAGGTATCAGACGGTATATGCGGACCCCGTAGGGTCGATCGCCGCACCGACGGCGGGTTTTCATTTTACGGAGGACCTCCTTGAAAAGCTTGAAAGCAAGGGTGTCCATATAGTAAAAATAACGCTCCATGTGGGAATAGGCACCTTCTCCCTTATCAAAGCGGAAAAGGTGGAAGACCATTCCATGCACAGGGAGTATTATTCTTTTTCTCCCGGGACTCGCGCCGCCCTTCTTCTCGCAAAGGAACAGGGAAGGCGAATAATCGCGTGCGGGACGAGCGCCGTGAGGACGGTGGAGACCCTGTTCTCGCGAAAGGGAGATATGCCTTCGACAGGATACACGGACCTCTTTATCTATCCCGGGTTCTCTTTCAAGGCAGTGGATGGAATGATCACGAATTTTCATCTGCCCAGGTCCACACCTCTCCTTCTGGCAGCGGCATTCGCGGGCAGGGATGCCCTTAAGCGTGCCTATGCGGACGCGATAGAGCAGGGGTACAGGTTTTACAGTTACGGGGATGCAATGCTGATACTATGAAGATCATGGAAATTCTGGCTCATGACGGAGATGCGAGGCTCGGCGTGGTGAAGACCGCCCACGGCGACGTGGAGACGCCTGTCTTTATGCCCGTCGGCACGCAGGGCTCCGTGAAGGCCGCTACTCATAGAGACCTGAAAGAAATGGGCGTGAAAATCATTCTCGCCAACGCCTACCACCTTTATCTCAGACCCGGCGACAGCCTCATCAAGGATTTCGGAGGCATTCACCAATTCAGCGGCTGGGACGGCTCCGTGCTCACCGATAGCGGCGGCTATCAGATATTCAGTCTCGGGGTACTGAGAGAGATAAAAGAAGACGGGGTGATGTTCCAATCTCACATCGACGGCTCGAAGCATTTCCTCTCCCCTGAACGGGCAATAGAAATCCAGGAAAATATCGGGGCCGACATATGCATGTGCTTCGATGAATGCGCCCCCTACCCTTCATCCTTCGAATATACCAGCTCCTCCATGGAGCTTACCTCCCGCTGGGCATTACGGTGCAAAGAGGCGAAAGGAAAAAAGGATTCCCTTCTATTCGGGATCATCCAGGGCGGGTTCTATGACGCCTTAAGGGTGAAGTCCGCCCGTGACCTCGTAGATATGGATTTCGACGGGTATGCGGTCGGGGGCTTAAGCGTGGGAGAGCCGAAATCTCTCATGTGGGATATGGTGGACGCCGTGACGCCTTATCTCCCTCACGAAAAGCCGAGATACATGATGGGCCTCGGGTTTCCGGAGGATATCGTGGAAGGGGTGAAAAAAGGCATCGATATGTTCGATTGCGTGATCCCGACCCGCCATGCGAGGAACGGAAGCCTCTTCACTTCAGCAGGAAGGATCAATATAAAGCATGCACGCTACACGAGAGACGCCAAGCCTCTCGACCGGGAGTGCGACTGCTATACGTGCAGGACCTTTTCGAGGGCCTATTTGAGACATCTTTTTATATCCCACGAGCTCACGGGGTATTACCTAAACACTCTTCACAACATATATTATTATATCGGACTCGTACGAAAGATACGGGAAGCGATCCGGGAAAAACGGTTCGATTCCTTTTATCATGATTTCAAAAACAAATGGGAGGGAGGTGACGTACAGGATGAATATCGCGCATGCAATGGGTAATTTAGGCGGCGGAGCGGGACAAGGCGGCAGCAGCAGTCAGCTGATGGCCTTTTTGCCTCTCATTCTTCTCTTCGTGGTCTTCTATTTTCTGCTTATACGACCTCAGCAGAAAAAGGCGAAGCAGCAGAAGGCATTTCTCGAAAACCTGAAGAAGGGTGATGAAGTTGTCACATCAGGCGGTATGTATGGTAAAATAACCGGTATCGCCAATGATGCGGTCACATTGGAGATTGCCGAGAAAATTAGGGTAAAAGTACTGAAAAGCTCTATAGTTATGTCTGTAGGGAAAGGAGAATAAAAAGTGGCAAGGTATGAGAACATAATCGTTATTAACCCTGACTTTTCCAAAGAGGAGGAGGACGAGCTCCTCAAGAGGATTACGACGAATATGGAGAAGGCGAGCGCAACGGTCGCGAAATTGGACGACTGGGGCGTAAGGAAACTGGCCTATCCTATCAAGAAGAAGGATAGAGGCCATTATTTCTTTTACCTTCTCGATATGCCCGAACAGAAGGTTGCGGGACTCGGCAAATTCTACCGGACGGTGGACGGTATCCTCCGCCACATGTTCGTCGTGATCGACGAAGCGAAGAAGGTCCCGGAGAAGGCGCCCGACCAGGTGATCTTCGATGACGGGGAGGGCGACGTGTCGTGAACAAAGTCTTCCTCACGGGGAGGCTGAAGACCAGGCCGGAGGTGGCGTATACACCAAAGGGAGGCAGGATCCTCACCTTTCCGCTGTGGATTGAAGAAGACGGGTTCGCGATCGACGTAATCTATCTGGACCGGCAGGGCACAAGCGACCTCGCGGGGATGACGGGGGCGACGGTGATGGTGTCCGGCACGTTGACGAAGCCAAAGGATAGAGTTGAGACCTTGAGGCTCAAGGCTCATAAAATTATACGGATGGAGGATTAGATGCCAAAACCAGTAACAAGAACACGGCCGCATGATGGAAAGAAAAGAGTGTACGTACGAAAGAGGGTATGCAGGTTCTGCCAGGATCAAAATCTCGAAATCGATTACAAAGACCCGAAGCTGCTCAGGCACTTCATCACGGAACGGGGAAAGATCATGCCGAGAAGGATGACCGGCACCTGCGCCAACCACCAGAGAAAGCTGAAAGAGGCGATCATGATGGCGCGCCATATCGCGTTCCTTCCTTTCACCACACTTTCGAAATAGCGAGGAACGAACATGAAGGTTATACTTGTAGAAGATCTTAAAGGTACCGGAAAAAGAGGTGAAGTCGTGGAGGTCAAGGACGGATACGGAAGGAATTTCCTTATCCCCAAAGGACTTGCCCTGCCCGCCGTGGAAGGAAATGTGGCGAAGCTTGAGCATATGGTGAAGACCGTCGCCAACAGGAAAGCGAAGGAGCTCAAGACCGCCGCAGAGATCAAGGCGCGCCTCGAGGAGGTCACTCTCCATATAAAGAAGAAAGTCGGCCTCGACGGAAAGCTCTTCGGCTCCGTAACCCATAAAGAGATCGCGGAAGAGATAAAGACCGTGGTCGGCCTGGCCATCGACAGAAAACAGGTGAAGATCAGCGAGCCGATCAAAATGACCGGCGCCTTCACCGTTGAAGTACATCTGGGACAGGCAGTCAACGCCGAAGTGAAGATCGAGGTAGAAGCGAACGTATAATACATGGCTAAAGCATTGAAGCGTACCCAGGAGACGAGTCTGAGAATTCCGCCTCAAAACCTAGAGGCAGAACAGTCTCTCTTGGGAGGGCTGCTTATCGATGCGGAGGCTATAAACAAAGTAGCCGACATAGTAGGCCCCGACGACTTTTACCGGGAGGCTCATTCTCACATATATGAGGTCATACTCGACCTCTACGACAGGAATGAGCCCATAGACCTCCTCACGGTCAGCAGCGCCGGCAAAGACAAAGGCATCATCGAACGGATAGGCGGGATCACCTACCTCAACACCCTCGTCGATCTCATGCCGAGTGCGGCAAATATTGCCCAGTACGCGAAAATGGTCCGGGAAAAGGCCCTTCTCAGGAAGCTGATGAATGTGGCTACCGAGATCATAGAAAAAGGGCATGACGCCGAAATGAGCGCGGAGAGCTACATCGACGAAGCCGAAAAGATGATCTTTCAGGTTTCGGAGAGCAAGCTGAAGCCTTCGTTCATCTCGGTAAGGGACATCGTTAAAGAAAATGTAAAGACCATCGAGAAGCTCTCCCAGAGCAAGCAGTCGGTCATAGGGGTGCCCACCGGCTATAAGGACCTCGATGGCCTGACAAGCGGGCTCCAGCCTTCGGACCTTATCGTGGTCGCAGGACGTCCCAGTATGGGAAAGACGGCCTTTTGCATGAATATCGCCCAATACGTCGGTGATCTGGAAGGCGGCGCCAGCCCGGTCGGCATCTTCTCGCTTGAAATGTCGAAAGAGCAGCTCGTAACAAGGCTCTTAAGCTCGGAGTCGCAGGTGGGCCAATCGAGGCTTCGCACCGGGGCCCTTTCCGGGGCCGACTGGCAAGCCCTTGCCCGGGCCGCCGGCAAATTGTGCGATTCCTCCATCTTCATCGATGATTCACCGGGGTTGAGCGTCCTCGAGCTTCGGGCCAGGGCGAGACGGCTCAAGAAGGAGCACGGCCTCTCCCTTATCATCATCGATTACCTCCAGCTGATGCGGGGGCGAAATTCCACGGACCGGAGGGAGCAGGAGATATCGGAGATCTCCCGGTCCTTGAAAGGCCTCGCAAAAGAACTTAATATTCCCGTTATCGCCATATCCCAGCTCAACCGGATGGTCGAGTCGAGGGAGGATAGAAGGCCGAGGCTTTCCGACCTCCGTGAATCGGGCGCCATAGAGCAGGACGCGGACGTTATCATATTTATTTACCGGGACGAAGTGTATAATAAAAATGCGGATGACGGCAATAAGGGGGTCGCGGAAATCATAGTGGGAAAGCAAAGAAACGGGCCGACGGATACAGTGAGGCTCGCCTTTCTCGGCGAATGCGCCGCCTTCAGGAACCTTTACGTGGAAAAATGAATATTCCTAATATCCTCTCCATTTTCCGTCTTTTCCTCACCATTTTCTTCGTGATGGCGGTGAATCAGGGGAGACTGCGGCTCGCCCTCCTTCTTTTTGTCATTCAAGGCGTCAGCGACCTTCTGGACGGCCTTCTCGCGAGGATCCTGAACCTGAAAACGCCGCTGGGCGCCTTCCTCGATCCCATCGCCGACAAGGCAATGCTGGTCTCCGCATATGTGGTGCTCTTTCTCAACGGCATCATGCCCATGTGGATTACCCTGGTGGTATTGATCAAGGACGTGGTCACGGCAACCGGCTTCCTCATCCTCTACCGCATGTTCGGAAAAGTCCGCCTCATCCCGTCCATATACGGCAAATCAAGCACCATGCTCCAGATCCTCACCGTGGTCTATGTGCTGTGGTCGGAGGAGATGACCTACGGGGATTACTTGTTTTATTTGACCGCAGCGGTGACTATTGTGGCGGGTGCGCTGTATGTGGCGAGGGGCATAGCCATCCTAACCAAACGCGAACCCGCGTCGTAGCAGCCGTCTTCTTCCCCATCTCTTCGTTGGCCGCGTCGTCGCTCTCCTTGACGTATTAGAAATACGCCTGCGTCGGCTCCTTCTTGCCGCCTCAACCTGGAAAAGAATACGGCTGCTACGACGCGGGTTGCACCTGCTTACCGGCAATCCTATTTTACTGCAATCTTCGTTGCTGCTTAAAAAAAACCATTCTGAATTAGGTTACAATGAAACTATCCTTAAATGAGGATAGCCGTTCTTGTCGCCCCTGAGTTATTGTCAATAGGAACGCCGTTCACCACGGAGCAATTTGCAGGCGTAGCGTACTCTTTCGAAAGGATACCCTTGGTCAATTCTTTGAGATAAGGGGATTCGAGTGTAATGGCAAAAGGGAGGGGGAAGATCACTGTTTATTTCAGGAGGCGAATTATCCCAAGCGCTGCGTTTAGGAGTAATGCTAAAGCCGCTATCCAAAGCCCAATGAGGGTGTGCCAATTTGTTCTCTTTAGTTGCCTGTTCTCCTGATCTCTTCTTTGGAGTTCTTTGGCTGCATCGAATAACATACCAGGATCGTAGGGGAAAAAGAAGCACTTGTCTTTCCTGTCGGTTATATTCACCCGCTGAAGTCTGTGGTCTTTGTCTGCGCCTGCGCCTTCGTCCCAGACTCCCATCCGGCAGTTCAGACTGAATACTTCTTCGATAAAGCCAAACTGTCCACTGACCGCTTTTTCTCTATCGGATTGCGAAAGGGAGAAAGAGAGGTTTCTGCCGGTATTTGGCTCATGATATTCCTTGGCCAGAAAGTTACAGTTCCTGCACAAATATTTCATGTTAGGTCCTTTATGGGTCATCGCCGCCCGCGTTGATCGGTACGTGCTTTTGTGTGCGTGTAACTGCCTTGTTGACTCGTCTTATTATTCGCGCGGCTGCGCCAGAATGTAGGTCTCGTCTGTATCTTGAAAAGTAATCTTCTACTTGTCTCGCCGCTTCTTGAAATTTCCCCAGCTTAATAAGGCACATTGTGAGTCGGTCAAGCGCATTGACCTCACCTTGTACCCCTAACTCATCAGCCTCCTCTTCAAGTAGTTGACCGACAAGTCCCTTCTCATAGGATATAAACGCGTAGACACGTATAGATTCAATAGCCTGATTGTATATCGAGGCTGCTTTCTCTAAATCACATCTTTCAAAGTCTTTCGCTCGTTGAATGAGTGAGAGGGTTTCAGCACGCAAGCTGTTGCGTCTGTCGAGAGCCTCAAAGTCAGTCTCACGGCCCATATTGAACCAATTGACGATTGTGTCTGAATATTGAGCTATCCAAGCTTCCTCAATATCCTCTACCTCCACGGCGGATAGATTGTCATGGAGTATCTTGACCTGATACTCACTCTTAAGGTGCTTCTCGACGTATCTAGACCACAGTGGGTGGCGATCAGTGGACCAGGCCCTTCTCCCTATCCCTTTGCCTACGTAAAAGACTTGTCCAGAACTATCCAAATGCGCATAGACATAATATTTACGTGGATGTTTCTGATCTGCATCTGCTGCTGGTTTTAGGGATTCTGGAGCTTTGCCTTCATACAACGAAAGCTCAATGCCCAAATTTGCTGTAGGTTTGATTGTAAGCTTCATGTCTTGGCTCTCCAACCTACTCACGACCAATTACCTCTTCAAGAACAACCCGATAACTGCCACAGTCACAGCCGCAATGGCGGCTATGCACGAAATGATTGACCACCTCATGGAAAGTCTTGCACATGCAGCCGATTGTCCAGCGGCATCGGCAGACTTCAGCACTGCCGCAGTCACTTTCTCAGCCTCAGTTTCTAAGGACAACAACTGGCAGATGCGGCGCTCATATTTGGGCTCATCTACAAACTCCCTGACACGTTGTTCCACAGACTCCGGTCCGCCACCGAAATCCTCGTTGAACTTCTGAAATTCCCCTGGCGTGAGTTCCTGCATTCTTGCGCGGTACTCTTCTAATGTCATTATCGCCCCCCATGTCATCAACCGTCTTGCCGCTGGGGACACCAGAGCCAATTTATAGCGCCTCCGTCCCCGCATGAGTTTGTTTGGATACTATGATCTAGGTCTATTCTGGTATTGTGCCACAACAATGTCAACAAAATTCAAGCAAAATCAGGGTATCGAGGGGGACGCCCTTTACTTTTGGGGGCCCGATGGGGACGCCCTTTACTTTTTCACTTTCCCTCCTCCCTCTCCTATGATATATTTCATCCATGCCCAGAAGATCACGCATTGACGCGGAAGGCGCCCTTCATCATATCATCGTGAGGGGCATAGAGCGGGGAGCCATCTTTGAGGACGATATTGACCGGAACCGTTTCATTGATCGACTTTCTCATATTCTCTCGGAAACAGCTGCCTCATGCTATGCCTGGGCTCTTATTCCCAATCATTTTCACCTGCTCCTGAAAACCGGTATAATGCCGGTAAGTCGTGTGATGCAGAGACTCCTCACCGGCTATGCCGTCTCTTTTAACAGGCGTCATACCCGTTCAGGCCATCTCTTTCAGAACAGGTATAAATCC
>DASXUJ010000017.1 GCA_036504895.1 Syntrophorhabdaceae bacterium | reverse complement strand
CATCGGCAGCGCGGGGACACATGAGGCAAAGGGCGTCAAGATATCGGCGCTGACCTCCTATCACGATTCCTCGAAGGGGAGCGAGAGGGGGAAAAACCTTCTCTTCGTGATCGAGGCCGACGGGCTTCGACTGGCCCATCTGGGGGACCTGGGTCACACCCTCTCAAAAACCGAGATTGAGAAGCTGGGCGCGGTAGATATCCTTTTTCTGCCCGTGGGAGGATATTTTACCATCGATCCAAAGGAGGCAACCACGGTCGCTGCCGACGTGAAGGCCGCCATCACCGTCCCCATGCACTTCAAGACCCCGAAGTGCGATTTCCCTATCGCGCCGGTGGAGGAATTTACAAAAGGGAAAGAACGGGTCAGGAACGCGGGCACACCGGAAATCGATATCAATAAGGGGAGCCTGCCGAAGGAGCCGGAGATCCTCGTCTTCACATATGCCCTCTAGGAGAAAAAGGTGCTCAAGAAACTATATTCAAAGGAAGAAATCGAAGAAGCGGTAAAACGGCTCGGTGCCCTGATAGAGAAGGATTACGATGGCGAGACAGTCATATTCGTCTGCCTCCTGAAAGGCTCATTCATGTTCACTTCCGATCTCGTGCGCTCCGCCGCCGTTCCCTCAAAAGTAGATTTCATGCGCGTCTCCTCCTACGGCAACGGCACGACCTCGAAAGGGACCATCACCATCACCAAAGACCTGGAGGAGGACATCACGGGCCAAAACGTGGTGATCGTAGAGGATATCATCGACTCGGGCCTCACCCTCACCGAGGTAAGGGGCATGCTCCAAAAAAGAAATCCGAAATCGATAAAAATCTGCGCCCTCCTCGACAAGCGCGCGAGGAGGGAGATAGAGATAGAGGGCGATTACGTGGGATTCACCATGGAGGATGGCTTTGTCGTGGGATATGGAATCGATTATGCGGAACAATATAGGAATTTACCCGAGATTTATGTGGTGGAAGAGTGAGGCCTTCATTCGGGACGTAGCTCGCACCGCGAGCGCGAGGGGGAGGCTTCGCGGGCTAAGCCCGTGGAGGGGGCGACGTGAGCCCCGTTAATAGCAGACGGCTTCGTCGTCGGATATGGAATAGACTATGCAGAGCAGTACAGGAATCTGCCGGAGATTTACGTGGTTGAGGAATGAAGAAGCGGTGTGATGGGTGTGAAGCGTGTAAAGCGTATGATGCGTTAAAGGATTAAAGGCGGAAGACGTGAAAAGGAGCAACCGGAGGTTTGTCTCTCTCCGATTGACGGTTTTCGTTTCGCCCTTAACGCATCACACGCTTTACACGCATGAACGCTTCACACGCTTCACAAAGGAGGTCACCATGCAGGTACTCGTTACATATTACACCCGGTCGGGGAATACGAAGAAGTTGGCTGAGGAAGTGGCTCAGGGAGTCAAAGAGGTGAAAGGGGTTGAGTGCATCGTGAAGGCGGCGGCGGAGGTGACGAAAGAGGACTTTCTTGCCGCCGACGGGATTATCGCCGGATCTCCCGTCTACTTCGGATCTATGGCGGCCCCTTTGAAAGACCTTTTCGACCGGCTCGTGGTGGTCCGGAAGAATATGGGGGATAAGGTGGGCGCTGCTTTTGCCACAGGGGGCGATCCTACGGGGGGAAAGGAGACGACCCTCATATCGATCATCCAGGCCCTCCTCATCTACGGTATGATAATCGTCGGGGACCCGCTCGATGCAACGGGCCATTATGGGGTGGCATGCACGGGGTCGCCGGATGAGAAGACTGCCGGCAATGCCCGTAAATTGGGGAACAGGGTCGCGACCCTGGTGAAAAAGCTGAAACAATAAAGGGATGTCGAAGAGGGGGGTCCTTTTTACCGGACCCTCTTCCAGCCTTTCTGCTCAAGGCAGCGTTTTACGTCTTCGCACGTGGCGCAGACGGCGCTGTCCTTTTCGCATGTGGCATTGGGGCCGGGGTTATCCGCCACGTACTGCTCGCAGGATTTTCGGTCACCGGCAAATTCTTTCGGGTCTTTGCCGGGGTGGGTAAAGGTCGTGCACCCGACAAAGAACGCACCCATTATAATGGATACAAGAATATTTCGTATCATCTCGTTTTCAATTCTCGTTAATCCGTTATCTTCCCTTCTTTCATCACCTTCTTTGCTTCCTGGAGGAGGGTGAGGATATCATCCAGATTTTCCGGCGTGAGAGAAACACCTTTTTTCGTGGGCACCATTTCGCCCTGGTCGTTTTCAAAAAAGGTACGGATGTCCACATAGGTTTTACCCTTGAACTCCTTCACCGTTACCATGATCTTGTCCGTTCCCTTCTGAACCTCGCCTATTATCATACTCTCTCCTTCAGGAATTCCGTTTATGCCGGACCGCGAGCATCGATACCCATTATTTCGGGCCGACAGGTTGGCCAATTCGATAGCTAATCTCCGCCGATCTTTAATTCTAGCAAAAAAGCCGGAGAAACGAAAGAAATTAAGGCCGTCGGCCTCGATCCGCCGGTTCGCCCGGAAAAATAAGAAAACTATTTAAGTCTATTCCCGATGTGACGAAAACTGAAGAAGAGCAACACTAGACGGGACAGGATGTAGGGAGCACCCCTTCCGTCTTTTGTCCATCATGGCACCGCACCATCACATGATATGAAAGAGTATGGACGTTCGACAGACTGTGGCCGAAGGGACTACCTCGTCCTTCTGTCATTACTAAAGCCACATATCAATTCCTTCAGGAGGCGCAGCATGAAACTTTTCACCGACGTCAAGATAGGCAAAAGACTGATGACAGGATTCGGAATCACCGTGGTGCTCATGGTGTTGATCGTAATCACGGGTCTAATTTTTATCAATAAGATATACAGCCAGCTCGATCGTATCGTGCAAGTCAACAATGCAAAGATTATCCTTTCGACCGACATAAGGGCCTGTCTTGCAGATATATCCTCCCTTGTGGGAGACTTCGTCTCCAACGAGAACAGCGCGAACCGGGGGGAAATCGTGAAAAAAATGGATGAAAAGAGGGCAAAATACACCCATGCCATAGAGAAGCTTGAGCGCCTGGAGATAAACGACGAGGGAAAGGCCCTCATTGCAGCGGTCAGGGAGCAGGCGCAAAAAGGACAGGCCGAGACCGGCAGGATAATCGATCTCGCATCCTCCGGAAGTACCAAGGAGGCCATGGAAAAATATATAGAATCGAAGAAATCGGTTGAAAGCTACACCAGGGCAGCCGACGCGGTAACGCAATACAACATAGGACGGACCCAGTTCCGGTACGACGCGGCAAAAAAGAGTGCCTCTATGGGACGGCTCCTTTTCATTGTGTTGGGGGCTTTCACGGTCCTGATAAGTATCGTGCTTTCCCGAACCATCACCACGAGCATCACCATTCCTGTCGAGCGGTCATCGGCCCATATCGACCTTATGGCCCAGGGAAACTTTTCAATTCCCGTTTCCCCGAAGGCTTTGGATCGTAAAGACGAGATGGGCGTTTTTGCCAGGTCTATGCATGCCATGAATAGCAACATCGCCAAAATACTCGGGGAGATGAAGACATCCGCTGCCAGCGTGGCGTCCGCGAGTGCGCAGCTCAGTGCCTCTGCCAATAGTCTTTCGAGCGGCGCGGCGCACCAGGTTGACATGGCCACCCAGGTCGCCACCGCCTCAACCCAGATGAGCCAGGCCACGGACGACATCGCGAAAAACTCGAATACGATCGCCGAATCAGCGGGAGAGACGGTAAAAATCGCGAAAGGTGGTCAGGATATCGTTCAGAATGCCATCCGGGAGGTGAACCTGATCGCCGAGACGGTAGACACCGTCTCGGAATTCGTGAGAAAACTGGGGCAGGAATCGGACAGGATCGGAAATATCGTGATCACTATAAATGACATCGCGGACCAGACGAACCTTCTCGCCTTGAACGCGGCGATCGAGGCGGCCCGGGCAGGAGAACACGGGAGGGGGTTTGCCGTCGTGGCCGACGAGGTAAAGAAACTCGCGGAAAGGACGACTTCCTCGACCACCGAGATAGGGAGCATGATCACCACAGTCAAGGACGGCGTGGAGAAGACGGTCAGCTCCATGGACCAGGTAAAAGGCAATGTTGAATCAGGCGTCCTTTTTTCTTCCCAGGCCCAGGACGCGCTTAAGGATATCATCAGCAGCATTGACAGCCTCTATGACAGTGTCCAGCAGACTGCGAGCTCTATCGAGGAGATGAGCGCCACCACTGATGAAATCGCGAAAGACATTAATAATATTTCGGATGTGACGAAAGAGACCCGAACCTCCTCCACGGAAATCACCGACGCAGCCGCCGGACTTTCAAGCCTCGCGGAGGACCTCGAAAAAACGGTGCAGATGTTCAAAGTGTAAGGGAAGGGAGCGAAAGCCCTCTTACCCAATCAAAAGATTTTCCGTGAGTGGGGCGGATCAATAGAGCAGCCGCGCGATACCGTTCTTCTGGATTTTTCCAGTGCCCTCGTAAATGGAGGTGATCCTCACGTCCCTCAGCGCCCCCTCGAGCCCCTGGTCCCGCATATAGCCGTAGCCCCCGAGGATATCGATCGATTGATTCAATATCCGGATCGCGCTTTCCGGTATGGTGAGCTTGACCATGGACGAGTATTTTTTCGACTCCGGATCTTTCCTGTCGTAGAGCCATGCCGCTCTGTAAAGAAGGGCGCGGCATTTTTCGATTTCCACATACATATCCACGAGCTCGTGCTCGATGGATTGAAATTTGATGATTGCCTTGCCGAACTGCTTTCGTTTCTTTCCATGTTCCACGGCCCTCTCGTAGCCGTAGAGCATGCTGCCGAATGCCTGTGCCGCGATCACGATCCTGCCGAGCTCGAACCCGTCGAGCACCATTCTCGTGCCTTTGCCGCGGGCGCCGACTATTGAATCCTTGGGAATGCGGAAGTCGCTGAAGACGAGTTCTCCCGATGTGGTGGTGTTGATCCCCATCTTCCTTCCGAGGTCGTTGATCTCGAAGCGTCCGGGACCGTTCGCGTCGATCGTCTCTTTATCGAAGACAAGGGCAGTGAGGCCGTTGGCGTCCTTCGCGAGGAGGGTGTAGAAATCGGCGTAGCCCGCGTTGGTGGTGAAAACTTTCGAGCCGGTGATTGAAAAATGGCCGTCTCTCTCTTCGAGGGTCGTCTTCATGCTCCCTATGTCGCTCCCGCTGTCGGGCTCGGTGACGCTTATGGCGGAGATATATCTGCCCTCTATCATGGGCCGGACATATCTCTCGCGCTGCTCAGGGGTACCGAACAGGTCAACCACAAAGCCGGGGATGTAGCCGAGGCTCAGGGCCATGCCCATGCCGGGCAGGCGCCGGCACATCCGGCTTACGGCGACCACGTGGCCCATGGCGCCATAGCCGGAGCCGCCGATCTCTTCGGCAAATCCTACACCGATAAATCCAAGCTCGCCGATCCGCGCGTAAAGCTCGCGAGGATAACTATGCCCGTCCTCCAAGAGATGGAGGTGCTCCTGGTCCAGCTCTTTCTCGCAAAACTCCCGTACCGCCGTCTCCACATCCTTAAGGTCGCTGCCGATATCGAGGTCCATAGTCACCTATCATGAACGGTCTGTCCTCTGCATTTGAAGCCCGCGCCCGGCGCACTCCATCATTTTCCTTTCATTCAATAAAATCATTCCCGTCTGATTGCGTCAAGAGGACGACGAAGATTGTACCGTTGGTTGGGGAGTGATAACTTGGATTTGTTCACTCAGACGACCGTTGACTACTGTTGGTCCGATTCAACGGCCACTCGAGCCGGCACTATTAAACTGATAATATGGATGCCGGGGAAAGCCCGCGGGAGAAAGGGAGCGGTTTGGCGGCTCCGTCTCGACGAGTGAGGGTGCCATAAATTGAAAATGAAACAAGACGATCGATTTTCGTCGATTTCATACGAAGCTATTACCTACCCGTCCAGCACGTCTCTTACTTTCAGCAGGAGCGTGTCGGGGGTGATCGGCTTGAAAAGAAAGTTTATATCTTCCTGGAAAACACCCTTTTTGTGGATGATGTCGGCCGTGTAGCCGCTCATGAAGAGGACTTTTATGTCCGGTGAGGTTTCCTTCAGCTCGTCATATACGGCTTTGCCGTTTTTTTTGGGCATGATCACATCGAGGAGGATGAGGTCTATTCTGCCCTTGTATTGTCCGAATTTGACAAGGGCGTCTTCGCCGTCCTCCGCGGCGACCACCGAATATCCATACCTTTGCAGTATGCGCACGGTGAGGTTCCGTATCGCTTCATCGTCTTCCGCGA
>DASXUJ010000016.1 GCA_036504895.1 Syntrophorhabdaceae bacterium | reverse complement strand
CTCGCAGCCCACGCACTGGTCTTTATTGATGAATACGGTCCCTTTCCTCTTATGGCCGTCCGTCGTCATGCCCTCGCCTGCCTGCCAGCTTATGGCAGGGCAGCCGATCTCGAGACAGACTTTGCAGCCCCGGCATTTGTCGGGGTTGACCACATAGAGGTCATATTTGAATTTCTCGAGGGGTTTTGCCCTTCGGAGCATCATACAAGGGCTATTGACCGTGATGACCACCGACGCGTCGTCCCTATTCAGCTCTTCCTTGATCGTCGCCATGGTTTCTTTAATGTTGTAAGGATCGACCTTCTTCACATGCTTCACACCGGCCGCCGCGACGAGTTGTTCGTAATTGACCATGGATGTCGGCTCGCCCACAATGGTGAACCCTGTCCCCGGATGTTCCTGCTGGCCCGTCATGGCCGTAATCCGGTTATCGAGGATGATCGTGGTGGAGTACCCCTTGTTATAGACCGCGTCCATGAGAGGGGTAATTCCGGAATGGAGGAACGTCGAATCACCAAGAACGGAGCATATCTTTCCGAGTCCTTCTTTACCGAGTATTTTACCCGCACCGTACGCGCCCCCCACGCCCGCGCCCATACATGTCGATGCGTGCATGGCGGCCAGGGGCGGGGCAACTGCCAGGGCGTAGCAGCCGATATCTCCAAATACGAAGGTATTCAGTTTCTTCAAGGCATAGAAAAGGGGTCTGTGGGAACAGCCCGCGCAAAGGTTCGGCGGCCTCCTGGGCAAATCCTCCGGGTTCACCCTGACCTTCGGCTCCTTATAGGCAACGCCCTGTACCGCTTTCTTCAGAGCTTTTTCGAGAATAGCCGGGGTGAGCTCGCCTATCGCGGGAATGAGGTCCTTGCCGTGCCAGATCTTATACCCCATTGCCTTGAGCTCGGTTTCGAGGAAGGGATCGAGCTCTTCCACGACCACGACTTTCTTCACCTTTTTAAAGAAATCGGCGACTAATTTCTTGGGGAGGGGCCATACCATTCCAAGCTTCAGGTATGAGAATTGGGGAAAGACTTCTTTAGTATACAGGTACGAGGCGCCCGAGGTGATGAACCCTATCGAAGGGTCATTGATCTCCATGGAATTGTAGGGGAATTCCGTATCGCTATAATCGGAAAGCTTCCCTATCCTCTCCTCGGCCCGGACCCTTGCGCTCCTCGAATACATGGGAACCATCACGTACTTCGGCGTATCCGCCTGTTTGAGCCCCTTCGCAACAGGCCCATCTTTGCGCGGCCCTTCTTCCACCGGCGAATCGCAATGGGACACCCGGGTCTCGCTTCTCACGAGCACCGGCGTGTCGAATTTCTCGCTGATCTCAAAGGCTATTTTTACGAAATCTTTGCATTCCTGCGAATCCGCGGGCTCCAGCATGGGAACTTTACCAAAGCGGGTCCAATGCCTGCTGTCCTGCTCGTTCTGAGAACTGTGCTGTCCGGGATCGTCGGCGACCACCACCACCAGTCCGCCCTTCACGCCGGTATACGCAATGGTCATCAGGGGATCGGATGCCACGTTCAATCCCACGTGCTTCATGCACGCCATGGCCCTGCCGCCTGCAAGAGAAGCGCCGTGAGCCACTTCGAGTGCCACTTTTTCATTAGTGGACCATTCGGTATAGATCTCCTTATAATTCTTTACCTCGGCCAGGATCTCGCTGCTCGGCGTTCCGGGATATGCGCATGCCGCATTCGCGCCTGCTTCCCAGGCACCCCTGGCAATCGCCTCATTTCCCTGCATGATCTTTCTCATCTTTCCTCCTTTCAGCTTCGAATCTCAGGAGAATTCTCCTGCCCATAAACCCTGTCAATCTCCCGGCCCTCCGTCTAATGGGTCCCGTCCGGCCCGAGCGTCAGCGCCCGAGCGTCAACGCCGGCACACTGCCGGGAAAACAGGGCTCCCCGCCTTTATTTCCTGCTGTTCAATCTTCCGGAGTTGGGTTCTGTATAGCAAACATTGTTTTGTATATCAAAAGTATTAGCCCAAGGCCGGTAATTTGTCAACAAAATAATTTCGTTCTTTTTTCAATAAATTTCTATTGACAAATTTATCCGTCCTTCGTTAATATTGTTTTCGGGTATTAAACACTGTTTTCCTTGCAAAACCTTAAACGGCGTCTGAACGTACCATAATTACCTCCGGTCATCATTGATGCAACGGGGGAGAAAAGGGGAGTTACCATGACAGAACTACAAGAGGGAAGCGGATTGGAACGGGCTCGGAAGTACTATTCGGAGTACGGGTCCCGGGCGAGGGAATTGAAGGCTGCGGGCAAAAAGGTGATCGGTTATCTCACCGCCCTCGGACCGGTTGAAATTCTCACCGCCGCGGGCGTAGTGCCCATTCGTTTGAAGGGCAATGTGGCCGAGGCAATCACCAAGGGCGATGCCTACATGGAGACAATAGTCTGTCCCTTTGTACGCAACGTCTTTGACGCGGCCGTAAAAGGAAAGTATGAGTTTCTCGACGGTATGGTACTACCCCACCAGTGCGACAGCATCGACAGGACGGATGACGTCTGGTGCGATACTCTCAAACTGCCTTATTGGCATTTTCTGAACGTACCCCATGTCACCGACAATCCTTCAATCGAATTCATGCAGGATATTCTCCGCATACTGATAGGAACCCTTGAAAAATTTACCGGTAATAAGATTACGAACGAGGCGATCGCCGACGCGGTGAGGGCCCACAACGAGAACCGGCGGCTGATGAGAGAGCTTTACGCCCTCAGGAAGACCAATCCCCCTCTTATTTCCGGCGCGGAAATGATGCAGGTCCTCGTGGCGGCCATGAGTCTGCCGGTGGATGAGTCGAGCGCTCTTATCCAGAGCGTGACGAAGGAAGTCAAACAAAGATTGGCGCCCTCGAAGGGAGACAGGAAACGGATACTCCTCCTCGCAGATCAGGTAGACGACGTTGCCATTGCCGAAGCCATTGAAGGCGTGGGAGCGTACCTGGTGATGGATGATATCTCGATCGGAAGCAAGATGTATTGGAACGATGTGGACGTCACCGCCGATCCCGTACAGGGCATCGCGGAGAGATATCTGAGAAAGCTGAAACTCCCCACGACTTTCGTAGGGACCGGCGACACATATGCGGAGAACCTGGAAGCACGGTTCGGTCATTTAAAGAAGTACATCGAGGAATTCAAGGTAGATGGCGTTATCCTGCTCATCTACAAATATTGCGACCCCTACGGCTTTGAGGTGCCGGCGATCAAGAGTTTTGTCGAGGCGGCGGGAGCATCCGTGCTCTACCTGGAGGATGAGTATTCCACCTCCACTCTTCCTCGAATGAAAACCAGGATAGAAGCATTCCTGGAAATGATCGCATAATAAAAGTAGGGAGGATAATGACATGTCTGAAGACAAAAAACCCAGATCTTTGGCAACACAGGCAGCGGCAAAAATAGCGAAGTTCGTCCGCGGCAACCTGTCCGATACCCTCAAGGCAAAAGAAGAGGGAAAGAAGGTAGCTTACGCATATATAAATGACGGCCAGGATGAAATCATAAGGGCCATGGACCTCGTTCCCGCATGGGGCGAAAGCTTTGCGGGCGTATGCGCGGCAAAGCGGGACGCGGAGAAATACCTCCAGAAAGCGGAGGCCGAGGATTTTTCCCGCTCTCTGTGCACCTATGCCACATGCACCATCGGCTTCGATATGTGGCGTGAGGAACTCGGCGGCGAAACCCCTCCCGGAGCGCCCTGGGGCGGCATGGGAAGGCCCGACATGATAATCGGAAGCTCTCAGCAGCTCTGCGACCCCCGCTTCAAATGGCCCCAGGCGACCCAGCACTATCTCAGGGATGTGCCGGTTTTCGTGGGAAGCATGTACTATCCCCAGTGGGACCCCAAGGTAAACCATCATGACCAGGAGGCGGTATACGTGAAGTATGCGAAGGCCGAGCTTCTCGAGCTCGTGCGCTTCTGCGAGAAACAGACGGGCAAGAAGATGGACTGGGATAGGCTCTCGTCCCTTGTCGACCTGACGGAAAAGACGTGGGACATGTTCATCGACTCCTATGAGTTGAGGAAGGCTGTTCCCACGCCTATGGATACAGGGGACGCAATGAACACCATGGTGCCCGTCACCTTCAACCTCGCGACGCCCGAGGCATACGATTATTACGTAAACCTTTACGAAGAGCTGACCCAAAAAAATGCAAATAAGCAGGGAGTGGTGGAGGACGAGAAATACCGCATCCTCTGGGGCGCGGGCCTGCCTTCTTGGTTTGCCCTTGGAGATTTCCAGTATTTTAATGATAAGGGCGCGGTATTCCCGGCAGAAATAACCTACCGCAATGCGGAAAAGATCGGGCGCCTCGATTTGCCCAAGACGAACGATCCCCTGGAGCGCATCGCCTGGAGATGGGTCAGATTCTGGACCCATTGGTATGACAAGGCGTACAAGAGGCCCGGCTCGTCACCAAAAGTAGAGCGGATTATCGAATATATCGAGGACTACAAGCTCGATGGGGTGGTGTTCCATTCCGCCTTCTCCTGCAGGAGCTGGCATGCGGGTATCATGCAGCAGGCCGCAGTGCTTAAGAGAATTTACGGCGATCTACCCGTCCTCATTATGG
>DASXUJ010000015.1 GCA_036504895.1 Syntrophorhabdaceae bacterium | reverse complement strand
AGGCGACATCGTGGACATAAGCTCCTACAACGAATCGGACACCCACAACAGGATCGATGCCTTTATAGAGGCCCTCGACGCCTATAAGAAGAAAAAGAATTGAGACGTGCTCCACTCACGGACAGTATAAGGGGCGCGTGGAGATGAACCATTATTTCGCGGGTGTAGATATCGGGTCCACCATGACCAAAGTGGTGATCATGAGCGACAGGCTTGAAGCGTCGTACATAGGGCCCACGGGACCGGAGCATCGAAAGCTCGCGAACAAGGTAATGGAGGAGGCCCTCGACCGCGCGGGCCTCCGGTTCGAAGATCTGTCCTATATAGTGGCGACGGGTTACGGCCGGATAAACGTGCCCTTCGCGGACAAGCAGGTGACGGAGATTACCTGCCATGCACGGGGGCTTTACAGTCTGCTTCCTACTGCACGGACAGTGGTCGACATAGGCGGCCAGGACAGCAAAGGGATAAAGATCAGGGACGGGAAAGTGACCGACTTTGTCATGAATGATAAATGCGCCGCAGGGACCGGGAGGTTTCTCGAAGTCATTGCCGACGCCCTCGGGGTGCCCCTTACGGAGCTCGGCGCCCTCTCCCTTTCCGCCGAAAAAATCACTCCTGTAAGTAATACCTGCACTGTTTTCGCAGAGCAGGAGGTAATAAACCGGCTTTCTACCGGGGAGCCGGTGGCAAACCTCATTGCCGGCATTCACGATGCCGTCGCCACGAGGGTTTACGCCATGGTGAGGAAACTGAAGGTGGAGCCTGATGTGGCGGTAACAGGGGGAGGGGCGAAAAATGCCGGTCTGGTAAAGGCCCTTGAAACGAAGTTCGGCTTTCCCCTGCTCGTCCCGCCGGAGCCACTGATTACGGGCGCCCTTGGAGGGGCGCTGATAGGCAAAGAGCTATATGAAAAGGCCCTGTCTATGGGCCGTGAAATAGAAAGGAGCGGCACCGGCCTTAAAGAGGCGCGGCTCTTTTCCTGAAAGCTTCATAAGTACTCCCCCGGTCTTAGTCCGGCGGGTGTAGGATTTCAGCTTCAGAGGAATAAAATGGCGTATGTATTGGGCATCGACGTAGGTTCGGGTTTTTCGAAGGCAGTAATTTCGAAAGACGGGGTCGTGGGGTCCTTTGCGATTGCGGCCTCCGGCGGCGACTATAAAGGTGCGATAAAGCAGGTAGTGGATGAGGCATTGGGAAAGGCCGCCATTTCCATGGACCGCATATCCCACACAGTCTCGACGGGTTATGGAGCAGCCATGGTCGAATTTTCCGGACGGACGATTACCGATTTCTCCTGTCACGCGGCAGGGGTCCACTTTCTCTTCCCCTCGGTAAGAACGGTGATCGACGTGGGCGCCCAATTCAGTAAAGCAATCGGCATAAATGAGGCAGGGAAAGTCACCAATTTCGTCATTAACGAAAAATGCGCGGGGGGAAGCGGAAAATTCCTTCAGGTGATCGCCCGCATCCTCCAAATCACTATAGATGAGATCGGACCTCTTTCCATGACTGCGACCAGGCCGGTCGAATTCACCACGGGATGCGCGGTTTTTGCGGAATCGGAAGCCGTCTCACGGGTCGCCGAAGGCGCGGGCCCAGGCGACATACTCGCCGGCGTCCATAAGGCAATGGCCTCGAAGATAGTCAATCTCGTTACCCGCCTGGGCCTCACCCCGGACTGCGCGGTGACCGGGGGAGGCGCAAAAGACCTAGGGCTCATAAAAGCGATTGAAGCCGAGCTGGGCATGGCCGTTATGGTTCCCCCGGAACCACAGATAACCGCCGCCCTGGGTGCGGCGCTGCTCGCGGGCGAGACCGGATAAGGGAAGAAGAACGGGTGGCGGAGCAGATGACTACTGAACTGTTCAAAAGTCTCGGAGATTTTTCTCCGAAAGGAGAAAAATAGCTCGAGCAGGGGGTTGGCAGGACCGCAGCATTCCAGAAGGCGGTTCCTTAGGTACACTACAAAATTATGGAGGAGGTTAGTATGAAGACAGATTTTTGGCTTACAGCAAAAGAGACACTGCGGGTAAACGCCGCGAAATGGCCTAACAAAGTAGGCGCAAAAGACCTCTACAGAGAGTTCACTTTCAAAGAGTGGAACGAGCGCTCCTGCAGACTGGCCAACGCGCTGGCCGATATGGGTATGAAAAAGGGCGACCGGTTTGCGGTCCTCGCATACAACACCGTGGAGTGGATGGATATCTATGCCGCCGCGGCAAAAGGCGGCTTCATAGTAGTGCCCATCATGTTCAGGCTCTCCGCGCCGGAGATGGAATATAACATCAACCACAGTGAGTGCAAAGTCTTTATCGTCCAGGGCGGGGCTGACAAGAAAGACGGCAAGGAATTCCCGTGGATCGATATGACCAACGGAATGAAGAAAAACCTCCCTACCGTCACCCACTATGTAGCTTTCGGTTTCGATAACCCCAAGTACGACGGCTACGTCGCCTATGAAGAGGCCATGGCCAAAGCAAGTCCCAAGGAGCCCGAGACCGTGGTCGATCCCGAAGACACATGGATCATCATGTACACCAGCGGCACCACGGGAAAACCGAAGGGCGTCATGAAGAGCCACAGGTCCCTTCTGTCCCAGTATTTCATCATGATCCACGACCACTTCTTCAGCCATGACGACGTGAACCTTCTCGTCATGCCGTGCTGCCACATCAATTCACTCAACTACTCTTTCGTGGCCACATGGGTAGGCGCAACCGTCATGTGCTACAACATGATAAGCTTCGACGCCGAGAACCTGCTCAAGACCTTCTCGGACCACGGGGTCACTTTCACGTCCCTCGTGCCGACCCACTACATCATGATGCTCTCCCTGCCCGATGAGGTGAAGAAGAAATACAATCTCACCACCATCAAGAAGCTCCTTATCTCTTCGGCGCCTGCCCGGAAAGACACGAAATTGGGAATCCTCGAAATGTTCCCGAATTCCAAGCTCGATGAAGCCTACGGCTCGACTGAGGCCGGTTGCGTGACTATCCTGAAGCCGGAAGAGCAGCTCATCAAACTCGGCTCCTGCGGCCGCGAGGTCATCGGCACCGATCTCCTCGAGCTTTATGACGAAGACGGCAAACTGATCACCGAGCCTAAGGTGGTCGGCGAAGTATACTCAAGGAGCCCCCAGCTCTTCTCCGGTTATTGGAAAGATGAGGCAAAAACAGCGGCCGCCCTGAAGGGACAGTACTTCAGTGCAGGCGACATGGGTTATAAGGATGAGGAAGGCTACCTCTTTCTCGTTGACAGGAAAGCGAACATGATCATCTCGGGCGGCGAAAATATATTCCCCTCGGAAGTCGAGAACTGCGTGGGGAGCCATCCGAAAGTAAAAGACGTGGCGATAATCGGTGTGCCCCATGACAAATGGGGAGAGACCGTCCTGGCAGTGGTGGTGCTCCATGAAGGACAGACGGCCACGGGCGAAGAAATAACCGCATTCTGCAAGGGCAAGATCGCGGGCTTCAAGGTCCCCAAGCAAGTCGCCTTCATTAAAGACGAAGAGATGCCCAAGACGCCTACCGGCAAGATCCTTCACAGGATCCTGAGAGAGAGATTCGGTATGTGGAAGGACCACCAATAAAAGGCATCTTCAACGCGCGCCAAGGCTCGCGGAAACGTTTCACAACCCTATCACCCTGAATCGGAGAGGGGGCGGCTCACACCGTCCCCTCTCTTTTTTTACCCGTCATAGGTCTCCTTTGCCTGCTTGCCGAAAGGGATCCCCAGCTTTCTCATTCTATGTCGCAGGGTGCCGGGTTTGATCTGAAGCAGGGCTGCCGCGCCCCGCTTGCCGTCGATATACCCATGGGTCATCTCCATCACCCTTTTGATGTGGCGCTCTTCCATGCGGTGAAGGCTCAGGTCAGCCGCTGTCTCTACGAGAGGAACGGGCGCTTCCTTCGGGCCAGGACCCTCCGCGGGCGCATCGCGAAGGTCCTGGAATGTAAGGGGCTCGCCCTTATTCACGATAATAGCCCTCTCGATCACGTTATTCAGCTCCCTCACGTTCCCCGGCCAATCGTACCTCATCAGCCTTTCGATGCCCCCTGCCCCGAGCCGCGGCACGTAGGGAAGGCCCATCTCCTTGACCTTTCTCGCCATGAAATGATCCGCCAAAGCGGGGATATCCCCCTTTCGCTCCCGTAGCGGCGGAATAAAGACCGGGAAGACGCCAAGCCGGTAATAGAGGTCGCTCCGGAAAGAGCCTTCCGTCATCAGCGTCTTCAGGTCCCGGTTAGTCGCCGAGATTATGCGTATGTCGACCTTAATCGGATTAGAGCCGCCTACGCGCTCGATCTCCTTTTCCTGCAATACCCGGAGAAGGCGCACCTGAACATTTGCAGGCAGCTCGCTCACCTCGTCGAGAAAGATAGTGCCTCCGTCCGCACGTTCAAATCTGCCCCTCCGTTGCGACGTGGCCCCGGTGAAGGCGCCTTTCTCATGACCGAAAAGCTCGCTGTCTATCAGCGATTCCGGGATGGCGCCGCAATTCACCGTAATCATGGGGCCCCGATTCCGTGCCGAAAGTCTGTGTATGGCATGGGCGATCACCTCCTTACCGGTCCCGGTCTCTCCGAAAAGCAACACGGGGCTCGGCGAGGGAGCGACCTTGAATACCGCTTCCATCACCGTCCTGAGCCCGAATCCGGCACCGATAATATCCTCGTTGAAATTCCTGCCGAGCTCGTCCTGAAAATATTTGCTGTCGTCCGAGACCACATCCTTTATCTTTTCCAGCTCATGAAACCTCCTGCTGTTGGCAAGCGCGATTGCAGCAGGCTCGTTGAGAAGGCGCCACAGCCTGGCGTCCTCTTCCGTATACCGCCCTTTCCCTGTGGCCCTGAGGATCAGCGTGCCCACGAGCCCGCCCTCCACGATCAATCTCACGACAATAAGCGAGGAGGGCGGCCAGTGGTATTGCTCCGCCACATATCGCACGATCTCATCGTCAAAGAGATCGTTTGCCATCCTCACCCGGGGATAAAGTCCCGGCTCTTCGAGGCTGTGTCTGACAGGAAGGGGCATGGGGATCCTGTCCGTCCGCTGCATACAGTTTTGCTCATCCGCCGAGGCGACCACTTCCAGATTTCCCTCATCTTTATGGTATACTGTGAGCACCATCTCGTCCGCCGGCATCACGCTTCGGACATAGAAAAGACAGTTAGAAAGGGCTTTTTCAATGTCAAGGCTACTGCATATCCTGATGCTCGCTTCTCTAAAAAATTCGTTTTCATCAACTCTCATCTGAGCATGCTCCTCATGTAACATTAGGTTCAACCTCATTTTATAATATTTTTATCATATATGATAGTTTTAATGCCATTAATTTAATTGTCTTCATCCTTTCTTTCGTAACATACTGATATCACACGAATTCATATTATGGCATATTACTTGCTCTAAATTTAGTACATAAAGGGACGGGCTGAAGGAAACTGCCTGGCTATAAATAAGTACAGAAAGGGATAGCGGCCGGATATGCGATGGATAGAGACGATACGGGCAAGAACACCGGAACAGAATCAAAAATGGCTTTCGGACCTCTTGCTTGATAGTGCAATTACGGTGATCAACGAACCGGGACTGGTGGAAGCCCGGATCTTCCGCAACTCGTCTTTTCGAAACTATATGGCCGTGGCGTTCACATGGGACACCGATGCGCCGAGCCCCCAGGGCAGCAGGGCGGCTCTCACTCTCGCCAGGGACCTCAAAGCGAGCAGCCTGGTTGAACATTCAGTCTGGATCGAGGAGGAGTCGGTTGTATTCGAGCGAAGCAGCCTTTCTTCAAAAAGATGAAGTGCCACGTGGGGATTTCCCGCGTATTTTCTCCGGGGCACAGGTAAGAGCAATGTACGGATTGAACATGAGTCAGAAAAAGGTCCCCTCTCCGTGGAAAAATGACACCCACGGCTCGACGAACAGACGGCGGCCTGGCTCTGACCGCAGGTGATCATATAACTATTCTATTTGAAAGGAGTTTAAGATATGGACTTTAATCTCTCAGAAGAACACTTGATGATTCGTGAAGCATGCAGAAAATTTGCGGACAGAGAATTGAAGCCGAGAGCCGCACAATTTGACAAAAACCATGAGTTTCCCTGGGATGCAGTAAAGAAGCTCGGTGCTATGGGAATCATGGGAGTAGTATATCCGGAAGATTACAATGGGGCCGCCATGGACTACCTCTGCTATGCGATCGCCGTGGAAGAGCTGTCACGGGGATGCGCGTCGACAGGAGTGACCGTATCAGCCCACAATTCCCTGTGCCTCTCTCCTATTTTCTACTTCGGTACTGAGGAGCAGAAACAGAAATATCTCTCACGCCTCACCACGGGGGAATGGATAGGATGCTTCGGCATCACCGAGTCAGGGGCAGGCTCCGATGCATCCGGCACCAGGACCACTGCGGTTCGCGAGAATGGAAACTGGGTTCTCAATGGAGCAAAGACATTCATCACGAACGGGGGCGTAGCCGATGTGGCGGTGGTCATGGCGATCACCACGAAAGGGATCGGCCACAAAGGCCTCTCCATGTTCATCGTTGAAAAGGGAACACCCGGCTTTGCGGTGGGCAAGGTAGAAGAGAAACTCGGCATATGCGCCTCATCGACCACTGAGCTCGTCTTCACCGATTGCGTAATTCCGGAAGAGAACCTCCTGGGAAAGGAAGGCCAGGGCTTCAGCATCGCCATGCATACCCTCGATGGCGGGCGGGTAGGAATAGCCGCCCAGGCTCTCGGTATCGCTCAGGCAGCGTATGAAGATGCAATAGCCTATGCCAAGGAAAGGATACAGTTCAATAAGCCCCTCTCCGAGCTGCAGACGATTCAGAACATGATCGCCGATATGGCAACAGATATAGAGGCGGCAAGGCTCCTGGTGTACCAGGCCGCAATAATGATGAACACCCATCAGCGCCAGAAATACTCCAAACAATGCGCTATGGCGAAACTCTTCGCCTCCGAGGTTTCCCACCGCGTCACCCATAAAGCGATCCAGATCTTCGGCGGCTATGGGTATACCAAGGAATTCTCCGTGGAGAGGTATTACAGGGATGCCCGGATAACGGAGATATATGAAGGCACATCCGAGATCATGCGGGTCGTCATCGCCACGAACGTCCTCAAAGGCGAAGGCAGCGCGAAAAAGGCCACGAAGGACATGACGGTGGTTTCGAAGGAAACCGACAATGCGGAAAAAAAGAGTGCAGCCGCAGGATCCTCACGTTAAACCGACTTTAGATAGTAACACAGGGGCCGGATTAATCCGGCCCCTGTGAGCAAGGCGTAAAATGCTCCCCTCTCAGCGCGTTTTGATCCGCAGTGCCCGATCCCAAAGTTATCCGCCGGAAAACCGGCTCCCCGTAAATTCCTTCCTTTAAGTTCTTCTTCACAGGGGGAGCATACGCCTATGCACCTCCCTCCCGCGGGGGAGAAGGGGTTATTGCCCTTCCCGCCGGAGACGGGCGGGTCATCTCACTAAAGCCTGGTGCGCGAATGCTGCGATAGCCCATGCGGCAAATGATGCGCCCAGAGTCTTTGCAAGGGTACAGCCTCTCCTGGAACAGATAAAGGCTACGAGAAAAAAAATTATACTCGGTAAAATGCCCCAAAGGGCGCCTTTTGTGAAGGCCTGCATGATCGCCGTGTTCCCCTTGCTTTCAATGTGGACCCATAGGAGGACAATTGCCCCTGTGAGCGGCATGACCGCAATCAGGCCCCCTGTTGAAGGGAATTTCCCGGCGATAGCGGTGGCGCCGAAGATGATAAGCAGGCTCAGGACCGCTTTAATGAGAAGAGCCATTCCTTTTCTCCTTTCCTTCCGAAAAATTAGCCGGAGCGCGTGCCCGGACAGGAGCTAGAGGCGCGGAGTGAACCGGGCGAGATCGTATAATCCAAGCTTTTTCTCTATGGAGGCAACCTTTTCCACCATCTTCTCGAATCCGTCCTCTCCGAACAACTGCTTCTCCTTTCCTTCGAATATATCTCCTAATTTGTCATATTTTGCCGAAGATATGATTTTATGGAAAGCCGGGAAAAGAACCGTATCCTCACGGTCTGCGTGAGGCTCATACATGCGGACGAAGGCGCTCAAAAGCCGTACAAGCGTCTTCCCGTTATTTTCCGCCCCCACTGAGCCGATGCTCGTGAGGCCGAGCACCTTATCCGTAATCATTCTGCCCGTCCGGTGTTGCTCCGTAAGGATTTCGACCAGATCGAGCTCTTTCCCCGCCTTTTTCAACCGCGGAAAGAGGTAGTCTTCTTCGAGCTTCTCGTGATAATCCTCCACAAAAGTCCGGATAATACGTCCGGAGTCGGCAAGGGTGTCGATCTCATCCGTCTTGCCTGCCCTTAGCCGTCTTATCCAGTCCCGGTAGATGAGAAAAATCCTGCGGAGAATACCGTGCTCCCTCATCAGGTCTTCTGTCGGCGAGATTTCATTTTCTGCCGCGCCCTCCTTCTTCGTCGCGGCGAACAGACTGCCGGCCGCGGCAAGGCCTATTGCACACCCCGACCCGGTACCGAGAAGAAAGCCCCTTCTTGTAATATACTTCATACGCGCCTCCACGCGGGTTGGATGGCTTCTTTACTCCAACCGCTCATTATTGACCGCCGTTCCCTTTGCAGAGTATTCCATGAGGTGGTGAAGCCGTCTCGCTCACGAGTAAAGGCGGCTTTGCCTCACCGGCAGCTTAAATTGTTTAGAATATATTTAATTTCTTAAATGTCCGATTACAAGGGCGCGCGGCCGCCTGACATGCATTGCGGAGCGAGGGGAAAGGGAGGCAGGGTGGAATCTTAGCCCGTTGCCTTGCCGCCCACTACTATCTCGGGTATCCTGAGTGTGGGCTGGGCGTCGGCGACGGGCACACCCTGTCCGTCCTTGCCGCAGGTCCCTATGCCGAAACCGAGGTCATTGCCCACCATGTCGATTTCCTGCAGCACTTTCAATCCGCTGCCCATCATGGTGGCGTTTTTGATCATGGGTCCTACTGCGCCCTTATCGATGATGTAGCCCTCCGATATCTCGAATACGAAATCACCCCGTACCGTGTCGACCTGACCCCCGCCCATTTTCACGACCAGGACGCCGTCGTCCACCGACGCGATGATCGTCGCGGGATCGCTATTCCCGGAAAGAATCATGGTATTGCTCATTCTCGGGATGGGCCTGTGCCTGAAGGACTCCCTCCTCCCGTTGCCGGTTGAGGGCTTGCCGTATTTCAATGCATGGTACCTGTCGAAGAGGTAGTTGACGAGGACCCCGTCACGGACGAGCATTGTCCGCTCTGCGGGAGTGCCTTCATCGTCGAAGCAATAGGTACCCCTCATATGGGGAATGGTGGCGTCGTCCACCACATTTATAAGGGAAGAGGCAATATTTTGACCTATGAGGTCTTTATAGCAGGAAAGTCCCTCCATCGCGAGGTCCGCCTCGAGACCATGGCCAATCGCTTCGTGGATCATGGTGCCGCCCGCTTCCGAGGCGAGGACCACGGTCCTGGTCCCCATTGGCGCCTCCACAGCCCCCAGTAGCCCCGTGAGGCGCTTCGCGGTCTTACGTGCAAGCCCTTCGATCATCTCTTCGGTAAAATATTCAAACCCGTAAAACCCGCCTATGGCCTCGTAGGCGGTCTGCATTTCTCCCTTTTCCTCTCCCACAAGGAGGAGGTTGAGGACCACCTGGGTCCGGTCATCCATGATTTCAGAACCTTCGCTGGTGAAGATAGTCACGTCCTGACGCGTATCCCGATAAACGACCCGTACCTGCCTGATCCTGGGCTCCAACGCCTTGGCGAGAGCCTCCAAGTTCTTCACCATGACCAGCTTCCGGTTCATCTCCACCCCTTCCGGGGCAACGGTGATATTGAAGGGATAGTTACATTCGAGATTCCGCCCTGCGCCGATCCGGCCGGATTCACCTTCTTTCGAGAACCTCCGGAGATCCTTCGCCATATCGAGCAGCCCCTCCTCTTCGAAGGAATTGGTCGATCCGTACCAGGTCTTCCACGGGCTGATCACCCGGATGCCCACGCCTTTGTCGGTGCCCTTCTCTATTTTTTCAATTTTTCCGGATTCGAGCTGAATATGGGTGTAGGTACGTTCCTCCCTGTATACGTCGCCGTAGAGCGCCTCTTTGCCCATAGCGGCCTCCAGTATCTTCCTGACCTTACCCATTGTGCACTTCCTCGATCGTGATGCCGTAGCGGGCCATATCCTTGATTATGCCGTCCATATCTTTTTCGAAAGGGGCGGGGTAAATGATCTCGATGATGCCCTTTTTCCCGTCGAGAACGGAAAATATACCTACGTCTTCATAGGATTCGAGAATGGCTTTGAAAAAGCCTATCCCTTCCTTGCTGATCGTACACCGTCTGGTCCGCTCCATCAGCTCCTCCCCGTCAGTACTTCTACGAAAGCCTCGATCCGGAGTTTCGTCCTTGAATCGAGGGGCTTGGGCAGGTCCCCCTCTATGGTAAGTACCGGCACTCCGAGGGTCTCCCGCAGTATCACATCTTCCATAATCCTGAAGCAGAAGGCCTGGACGTAATGGATGATCCCCCTAATGGACCTCCTCTCTATCTCGGACCGGATATCTTTGACCCGCGAAAAGACGTCGTAGGGGTAGGTATAGAGAAGGTACCTCTCAGTGATCTCCTTCCCGAAATAGGGAAGGGAAAATTGCCGCTGCACCTCATTGTACACCACTTGCCCCCCCACACTCGCTATGAAACCATAGAAGTCTAGGGGAATAGGGGGAACGCCGATATAGCCGAGCCTCACCCCTTTGACCGGCTCCCGGGCCGAGGCGGCGGCGATGAAATTATCCGCCATCAGGCCGTATTCCATGTAGTCGCCGAGCATGTCGGAAGAGCGCACCAGCCAGAGGTGGTTCTCTTCTCCGCTGACCACACCCTCATCCCATGTCATACGGTCGATAAGGGCGAGCTTCTTCCTTACCTCCTCGAGGCCTTGTTCCGCCTTCTTAAAAGCTTCGCCGTCGGCGGAGAAGGCGTGGGAAAGCTTTTCGATCTCCCGGCTCAGGACCTTTTCGTCCTTATCGTAGGGATAGGAGAAGGGGATGGTCTTTACCCCCTTATACTGCAATATTTCCGATAAGGCGAGGGTATTCGAGCAATCGCCTTCCATCACGGTTACCACCGTGTCGAGGCCGTGTTCCATGACCACGCCGTAGATCCCCTTCACCCAGTTGCACATGCTCTTCGGGAACCCGTCGCCTTCGGCCCTCGCGATGAATCGCATGGGCTCGGGATCGGTGATGAACACATTATTGAGATCGGTCGGCCGGAAGCCGCCGGCGAAAAGGCATTCCACCGGTATGGTGGTGGTGAACCCTATCGGTTTATCTCTGTTCATGCGGGACCCGTGCGCTTTATATGCGCCCCCTCTTTCCTTGCCTTGATCCATTCATAGATTTCTTTTATTTTCTGCGGCTCCACTTCTTCGGCCCTTATGGAAGGGGGAAAGCCCATGGCTTGATAAAGGGCGGACAGCGTCTCCCCGTCGATCATTTTCGAGAGAGCATAGCTCAGGTATTTTCTCTTGTTCTGAAAACTAGCCCTTGCGAAGCTCATTAATTCATTGTCCGTGGCGTATTCATCTTCCTTCAGGACCATCGAGACGAAGGCACTGTCGATCTTCGGGGGAGGCACAAAAAGCCCGGGTTTCATGAAGAAAAGTATTTTCACGTCCGCGAATATCCGGCACACCGCCGATATGGCGCCGTAGGCCCGGGAAAAAGGCGGGCTGGCGATTCTCAGCGCTATCTCCTTTTGCATCGTCAGGTACACGCTCTCTATTATAGTTCTTTCCTCCAGTATCTTAAAGATGATGGGCGCCGTGATCTGGTAAGGGATATTCCCCACGATTTTGAGGCGCTTCTCCCTTTTGAACTGGGCCAGGGGCGTCTTGAGGATGTCTCCGAAGATAACTTCGAGGTTCTTATATTTTTTCTGAAGGGTCTCCAGGTATTCGGCGCACGTGCGGTCAAGCTCCACGGCGTAGACAAAGCCCGCCTTTTCGCAGAGCGGTCCAGTGAGGTCCCCATGACCGGCTCCGATCTCCACCACCGTGTCGGTGGCTTCCACCCCGGCTGCCTTCACCAGTTTGGCGGTGATATTTTTATCTCTGATAAGGTGTTGGGAAAGGCTTTTCTTGAGCATGATCAGCGAAGGGACATCCTCGAATACCCCTGCGAATCGAGATCAAAAGAAGCGCCGTACCGGGCATAGTGGAAGTGTCCGGCAACAGTTACCATCGCGGCGTTGTCGGTGCAGAAGCGGGGCGACGAGAATATCACCTCCACTCCGCTGTCGAGCCCCTTTTTCAGAAACACCTCTCTCAACCTGCCGTTGGAAGCCACGCCCCCTCCCACTACAACCTTCGAAATCTTGTGGTGTATCGCTGCTTTCAAAACCTTCAAGGAGAGGACATCGAATACCGCTTCCTGGAAGGAGGCAAGTATATCACTCAAATTCTCTTCCCTTACCCCGTGCTTTTTCACATAGGTGATAAAGGCTGTCTTCAACCCGCTGAAGCTGAAATCAAAGTTGGGTTCATTCGCCATGGGTCTTGGAAAGGAGACGGCATTACCCCTGCCCTTTCCCGCGTACTCTTCGATGATCCTTCCGCCGGGGTATCCGATATCGAGGAACTTCGCGATCTTGTCGAAAGCCTCTCCCGCTGCGTCGTCTCTCGTGGTCCCGAGCACCCGGAACCGGCACGGCTCTTCCATGAGGAGGATTACCGTATGTCCGCCCGAGACGACCAGGGCGATGAAAGGAAATTCCACTTTTCGCTCGAGAAAGATACTGAGCGCATGGGCCTCGATATGGTTCACCGCGACGAAGGGCTTCCCGAGTGCGAGGGCGAGGCCTTTTGCGAAGGTAAGGCCCACCAGCACCGATCCGATAAGGCCCGGCCCCGCGGTAACGCTCAGGCAGTCGATTTCACCTCCGCCCAGACCTGCCTCTTCAAGGACCTGTGCGTAGAGCCCTCCAATCAACTCAACGTGCTTCCTCGACGCGATCTCGGGAACTACGCCGCCGAATGCCTTGTGGAGATCTATCTGGCTCGAGACTATACTGGAGAGAATTCTCGTCCCATCCTCGACCAACGCGATTGACGTGTCGTCGCAGGATGTATCTATTCCGAGAAAGACCATCAGTCGCTTTCGGTGACCGCGATATCCTTCCAGTCGATTTTGACTTTGCTTTTCGTCCTTAATTCGGCCATGAAAGATTTATAGAACTCGTCCTCATTCTTCCGGGCCAGATACTGTTTAAACGTCCCTTTATCTTTTTCCCACTCTTCTTTATCGGGCGCCTTTTCCTCTTGCAGGGTAAAAACATAATATTTTTCCGCGATCTCCAATGGCTTATCATACATCTCGCCGCGCTTGGACAAGGTCATGATGCCCGCACCGTCTTTGGGGAGAGGGCCTATATTGGGCAATGCCACCGAATTTCTCGGGATGAGCCCGGTCTGCCTGGCCGACGTCATCGATTTCTTGCGCACCGCCTCCTGGGCATCGGCCTTAGCCATGCCTTTCGCTTTTTCACGGGCAATCCGCTCTTTGATCTCCTTCATGACCGTCGCCTTATCGAGGGGTTTCCCCGGTTCAAGATCGACGAGCTGAAAGATGTAAGACCGCACATCGATCCTTACGGGCAGCGAAATGTCACCCTTCCTGAGTCCTTTCAGCCAATCCTGGGCCTTCAGGTTCTTGAGCCTCTCCCGCACCTCCGACTCTTTCATCATGCCGAGATCCGTGACGGGAAGGCCTTTCTCCTTTCCATATGCGTCAATATCTTTCGATTTTAAGAGGTCCATATAGGCGACATCATCTTTTACGGGAGAACCGGGGGCCACGGTTATATACTTGAGCCTGTAGCGGCTTTCTCCCATATGGGTGCCCTTCTCCTTTTCGTACAACGTCTCCGCCTCTTTATCGCTCACCTCCGCCTTCTTCGTGTAATCGGCAGGGTCAAATACCATGTAGGCGAGGTTTATCTTGCCCTTGTCCTTCACGTATGCATCGTACACCTGCGCATCGCTTTTGACCGACCCGTTGTCCCTGATAAGGGTCATCATTTGGGCGGCAAGGAGATCCGCCTTCTGGGATGCCTCGAATTTGGCGGGCTCTATGCCGCTCGCCTTGAGCGCCTCCAGGTAACGTTTTTTGTCGAATTTTCCCTCTTTCTTGAATGCCTGGATACTTTCGAGAGATTCGCGGAATTGCTGGTCCGTCACCGTCATACCCTGCTCGGATGCCTTCTGGATGAGGAGATATCGGTCCACGAGATCGTTCATGGCAGATTCCCTCAATTTGAGCTTCCTGACGATGGACTCATCGAATTTTTCTTTGAAGATCGACCGGTACATATTGACCATCCGGTTGTAGGCTTCCTCATACTCGACCCTGGTGATCTTATGGGACCCTACTTCAGCGACGACCTTTTCCTTATCTTCCATACCTCCTACGCCCCAGAAGATAAACACTATTATAATCAGCCCGAATATAGCCTTTATGAACCAGCCGGTTGCATACTTTCTCATGAATCTTAACATTAGCTCTCCCTTGCGCCATTGTTTATTGCTTTTGACTCCTTAAAATAGTATATTAAGACTGTTTTTTCAATATCTTTAATTAGCTTAAAAGGGGACAGACAGTTATGTTTCAATCTCTCTTCGGATTTATATCAAAAGACCTGGCTATAGATTTGGGTACGGCAAATACCCTCGTGTATGTGAAAGGAAAAGGAATTGTATCGAATGAGCCTTCCGTGGTGGCGGTTCATAAGGACCATCGGGGCGGGAAGAAAGTCATCGCCGTAGGCGAGGAAGCCAAGAAGATGCTCGGAAAGACTCCCGGTAATATAATTGCCATAAGGCCCTTGAAAGACGGAGTCATTGCCGATTTCGAGATCACGGAGGCGATGCTCAAGTACTTCATTCAAAGGATTCACAATAAGAAATCCTATGCCCGGCCCCGCATCGTCATATCGATTCCCTCGGGGATCACGCCGGTGGAAAAAAGGGCGGTCAAGGAATCGGCTGAGTCGGCCGGAGCGCGCGAAGTCTACCTCATCGAAGAGCCTATGGCTGCCGCGATAGGCGTGGGACTCCCCATCACTGAGCCTAACGGCAATATGATCGTCGACATAGGCGGAGGGACCACGGAGGTGGCGGTGATCAGTCTCGCCGGTATAGTCTACTGCAACTCGGTCCGGGTGGCGGGAGACAAGATCGATGAGGCCATAATCCAGTACGTAAAGCGCAAGTATAACCTCCTTATCGGCGAGAGGACCGCAGAGCTTATAAAAATCAATATAGGTTCAGCCTACCCTGCCCCCGACGATGAAGAGCTTTCCATGGAAGTAAAGGGAAGAGATCTCGTGGGCGGCATACCAAAGACCCTTGAGATTTCGTCCAAAGAAATAAGAGAAGCCATAGCCGAGCCCGTGAACGCCATCGTGGAAGCGGTAAGGATCGCCCTCGAGCGTACCCCTCCCGAACTTGCCTCCGATATCGTAGACAAAGGCATCGTGATCAGCGGCGGGGGCGCCCTGCTCCGGAACCTGGACCTCCTTATAAAGGAAGTAACGCGCTTGCCGGTAATCATCGCAGACAACCCTCTGACCGCGGTGGTCGAAGGGACCGGACGGGCCCTTGATGAAATAAGCCTCCTTAAGGAGATTGCAACCTATTTCTAAGAATACCCCGAATTGAAGAACCCTATTGTAATAGTCATCTCTGTTCTCCTGATCGTCGCGTCATTTCTCGTATTCACCAATGCATCTTTTCTGGTAAAGGGATATGGCGCGATAAAGGGCGGTGTTGCCGGTTTTGCGGGACCTACCCTGTCGATCATCGGAAAACCTGCCCGATTTGCCAGATACCTTTATGACACCTACATAGACGCGGTCGGCGCGCGGAAGGAAAACGTCCAGCTCAGGAAAAGGCTCGATACGCTGGAGCTCGAGAACCAGCGTATTCCCGATTTGGAAAGTGAAAATAAACGGCTCAAGACGGTCCTCAACCTTATGGAGCAGCGCAAGAATACCATGATCGCTGCCAGGGTCGTGGGTGAGGACGTGAAGAACTGGTTCAAGTGCATCATCATCGACAAGGGGAGTGAATCCGGAATCAGAGAGAAGATGCCGGTGGTGACCGCCAAAGGTCTCGTCGGGCAGGCGGTGGAAGTGGACAGGTGGCACTCAAAGGTTATGGTCATCAACGATACCAATTCCTCCGTGGACGTATTCGTGGAGGGTAAGCAGACGAGGGGCCTGCTCGAAGGCACCGGCCAGAGCACGTTAAAGTTGAAATACATCCTGAAAAACGATGAGGTGGAGATCGGGGACAAGCTCGTCACGTCGGGCAAAGACGGCGTCTATCCCAAAGGCATGCCCACAGGCATTGTGATTACCGTAAACAGGGCCAAATCGGGCATTTTCACCGATGTGGACGTCATGCCTTACAACAATTTCAAAAGACTGGACGAAGTCCTGATAGTGAAGAAACAATGAGGCTCTCCATCACCGTGCTGCTCGGTATCGTGCTGATTGTAATCGAATCGTCGGTACTCTCCTTCTTGCCCATCGATTTCTTTAAACCCGATTTCGGCACGCCTCTTATCCTCTACGCAACCCTCTTTCTCGGGCCTCAGGCAGGTCTCCTGACCGCCATTCTTCTCGGGCTCCTTCAGGAGATATTGTCGAACGCCCCCCCGGGCTCAATTCTCTTCACGAAACTTTCTCTTTTCGTGATCACCGTGTTTCTTAAAAATAAGCTCTATATCGATTCAAAGTACAGCTTCGCTTACATTTCCAGCGGTTTCGTGGTGCTCGAATCGTTCCTCTTCCTTACCCTCTCGCTGCTCTCCAAAGGAGAGACGGGGAATATCGTGAATGTCATGTTGTATACTATTCCTAATGCCATATTTACAGGTTTTCTTTCCCTTTTTCTTTTCACCTTTATCGAATACATTGACACCAAGATCCTCGGCAGGGAATAAATGGAAGAGCAAGTCGCCCCTACCCTGAAATTCAAGTGGTGTAAGCTGATCCTCATCATCACCATGGTGGTCCTTTCCCTCCGTTTATGGGACCTCCAGATCATGCGGGGAAACGAGATGAGGAAACTGTCCGAGCAGAACCGCATAAGGGTCAAGAAAGTGATCGCCCCAAGGGGCGTCATGTTCGATAAACTCGGCAGAGTGCTCGCAGACACCAGGCCTTCCTTCAACGTCTACATCACCCCGGAAGACATAAAGGATTTCAGCCAGACGGTCGACGGCCTGGCGAAGCTCCTCGATATCGAGAGGGAGGAGATCCTCGATAAACTCAAGACGGCAAGCGGCTTTCCCCCGTCCTTCCCCGTGAAAATAAGGTCTGATGTAAATAAGGATGAGTTGGCCAAAGTGGAAGCCCACAGAGTTTACCTGCCGGGCGTGAACATACAGATCGAGCCCAAGAGGAATTATCCCCATGGCAAGATGGCGGCCCACATGCTCGGCTATGTTTCGGAAATAAACGGAGAGGAGCTTAAGGCAAAGGAATATAAGGACTATTCTCCGGGCGATTACATCGGCAGGTACGGTCTTGAAAGGATGTACGAGACCTACTTGAGGGGGGTAGACGGCGAGAAGAGGGTGGAGGTTGATGCAATGGGGCGGGAGGTCAGGACCCTTGACATTGTGGAGCCTACCCCCGGCAACAATCTGTACCTCCACATCGATCTCGACACGCAGCAGGTGATGGAAAAAGGGTATGAGAACAAGAAGGGCGGAGCCATCGCCATGGACCCGAAAACAGGGGCGGTCAGCGCCCTTATCAGCAGGCCGGCTTTCGATCCCAATAAACTTTCATCAGGAATCAACAAGGATGATTGGAAGGCCATTATCGCGGATTCCGCCCATCCCCTCCAGAACAGGACAATCCAGGGAAGGTACCCGCCGGGCTCGACCTTCAAGATTGTGAGCGCCTTGAAAGCATTGGACCTGGGCATCGTCAACGATAACACCAGCTTCCACTGCCGGGGCGGCTTCTTCTATGGCAACCGCACATTTCGATGCTGGAAGAAAGGGGGTCACGGAAGCGTGGCCGTCAGTAGAGGCATTACGGAATCATGCGACGTCTACTTCTATAATGTAGGGTTGAAGCTCGGCGTGGACCGGATACATGAGATGGCGGACGCCATAGGCCTCGGGAAACCTACCGGGATCGACCTGCCGGCTGAAAAGGGCGGCGTGGTCCCTTCCACGGAGTGGAAAAGAAAAACTTTCGGCCAACCCTGGTACGACGGGGAGACGGTTTCCGTCTCCATCGGTCAGGGGGCAGTGTGGCTTACCCCTATTCAACTGGTCCAGCTCTCCGCATTTGTGGCGAACGAAGGGGTTACGTTCAAGCCCCAGATCGTACACAAGATCGTCTCGCCTGAAGGGAAGACGGTGAAAGTCTTCGAGCCCGTGATGAAGGCGAATGTGAAGTTGAAAAAGGAGGTATTCCGTAGAGTAAAGGATGCCATGAGGGCCGTGGTAAACGAGCCGAACGGCACAGCGTACGCGTCCCGCCTCCCTAATGTGGCCATCAGCGGAAAGACGGGCACCGCCCAGGCGGGGTCGATGGATAAGGGGAAGCATTTTGGAGACCATGCGTGGTTTATCGCCTATGCCCCCTCCGAAGACCCGGGCCTTGCCATGTCGGTCCTGGTGGAAATGGGCGGCCACGGGGGGAGTGAGTCCGCTCCCATTGCCAAAGCCATAACCCAAAGCGTATACAAGGCAAACAAGGAGACGAGGGAGGCAACGGTTCATGAGAATAGATAAGAGAAGGCTTTACCACCTTGATTGGTTTCTCATTTGCAACGGCCTTCTCCTTTTCGGCATAGGCATCCTCAATCTCGTGAGCGCCACAAGCTCGTTCTACAGTGGATCTTCCAATTTTATTTTGAAACAGCTCGCCGCTTTTGTATTGGGCGTCGTCCTTATCGTCGTCATACTCCATTTTGACTACCG
>DASXUJ010000014.1 GCA_036504895.1 Syntrophorhabdaceae bacterium | reverse complement strand
CGCAAATCTTTACGGAGCGCGGATCATGCTTGATGACGCCCATGGAATAGGGGTATTGGGCAAAACAGGACGGGGAACTGCAGAGCATTTCGGATTGGAAAAGAAGGTGGATCTGCTGATGGGCACCTACAGCAAATCGCTGGCCGCCATCGGCGGGTTCGTGGTGGGGGACCGGATTGTCATCGACCATATCAGGCATACGGCGCGGGCCCTGATGTTCAGCGCGAGCCTCCCTCCCGCTTCAGTGGCGGCGGCGAGCACGGCATTGGATATCCTCGAAGAAGACCCCGGCCTCCTGGAGCGTCTGTGGGTGAATACACGAAAGATGCTCGATGGTTACAAAGCATTGGGTTTCGATACGGGAACCAGTGAAACGCCGATCATTCCGGTAATGGTGGGCGACGCCGCCACGACCTACGAGATGTGCAGGTTGCTGTTCGAGATGGGGGTTTTTGTAAATCCTGTAGTCAGTCCTGCCGTTCCTGTCGGGAGAGAGATGCTCCGGACCAGCTTCATGGCCACCCACACGGATGCGCAGTTGGATCAGGTGCTGTCCGCCTTCGAGAAGGCAGGGAAACGACTGGGCATTATTTAATACGGGGTGATTCTGTGATGGACGTCGAAATACGACCGGTAACCCTGCTCAGGAACCTGAGACAGTTCGTATCCTTTCCCTATTCACTCTATGCCGGAAGCCCTTATTGGGTGCCGCCCCTCAGAATTGGGGAGCTGCACACATTCCGATGGGACAAAAACCCCGCCTTCGAATTTTGTGACGTCAAATACTGGCTGGCTTTTAAAAACGGGAAAATCGCGGGCAGAATTGCGGGTATCATCAATAACCGCTATATCGACACGTGGGGGATAAAGGCAGTGCGTTTCGGATTTATGGAATTCATCGACGATGCTCAGGTCTCGGAGGCCCTGCTCAGGACAGTTGAAATATGGGCAAGGGAAGAAGGGATGGAAACGGTGCACGGACCCCTCGGTTTCAGCGACCTCGACCCCGAGGGTATGCTGGTGGAGGGATTCGAAGAGCTCGGGACCATGGGCGCAAGCTACAATTTTCCCTATTATCCCGACCACCTGGAGAAGAACGGATATCAAAAAGATGTGGATTGGGTGGAATTTGAAGTAAAGGTACCCGCCGAGGTTCATGAAAAACTGGAGAGACTGGCGAAACTCGCGGCCAGAAAAAACAACTTGAAAGTCCTCACGGTAAAAAGGAGTAAAGACCTCCTCCCTTATACAAAAGAGATATTCCAGCTTCTCAATGAATCCTACGAAGGCCTTTATGGGGTTTTTCCACTGACGGATAAACAGATTGATATGTATATAAATCAATATTTCAAGCTGATCCGGCACGAGTATATCTCGGTAATTCTCGATGAAAAGGATCGGGTGGCTGCTTTTGGCGTGACCGTTCCCTCTCTGGCGAAGGCGCTTCGGAGATCGTGGGGAAGATTGGTCCCCTTCGGGTTTTTCCATTTGCTGAGGGCGCTGCGAAAGAACGATACCGCGGAGATGTGCCTGATCGGAGTCAGGCCCGACCTTCAGGGGAAAGGCGTCAATGCCCTCCTGATGCACGAATTCAACAAAACTTTCCTACGCAACAATATATTAAAGGCGGAAACCAACCCCGAATTGGAGACAAATAATAAAGTCCGGGGACAATGGAAATTTTTCGATGCCCGCCAGCATAAGCGCAGGCGATGCTACACTAAATCGGTGATTCAGCAATGAAGCAGGTACACGGCTCTTTTCATGTTTCGGGAGACCCCTGCTGCCCCCGGGGCCATCGATTTCCGAAGAATGCTCTTCGGGGGAAGGTGAGGCTATCGGGCCTGATGAGGACTGTTTTTCTGCTGTTGTCTTTTATCCCGGTCGTCTGTGTCTCTTTCTATTCTCTCGTCTTTGGCGCGGACCTGTCCCAAGCGGACCTCGACAGACTGACTAAGAGAGAATTTATCGTTCAGTCCAGAGATATTCCAATGCACCCCTGGCCCGAGATCACGATATTCGGTCTCATAGATGCGACGCCTTTGGAAGCAGCCGCGCTTTTTTCGAATTACCAGGATCAGAAGAAGTATATTCCCGATCTCATTAAATCGGAGCCGAGAAGAAAGACGGCCGAAAATGAGGTAATAGTCGATTTTGAAATGCAGACGCCATGGCCCCTTTCGAACAGCAGATACTCCACCGCAAATGTTTTCAAAATCACCGCGTGCAACGAATATGAGATCAGGTGGCGCCTGGTGGAATCGGATTCCCTGATCGACAGTAAAGGAACGGCCCGGTTCATCCCTTACGGAAACAAGACGCTCTTCATATACAAATCGCTGATTCATCCAAACTCCAGGTTTGCCTCCATGTTCTCTTCGAAGGCGAAAGCCGGTTTGTTCAAGACAGTCCAGGCCATCGTCACCTATATAGAGCAGACTAAAAAGAATGATCCGGAAAAGATACACAAACTGATCGACTCCCTTCCCCGATAAATCCGATGTCTGCTTTCACGGTACCGCGATGCGCTCAAAATCCTTGTAAATGCCCTGAAATGTATGATATTTCCCTATGATGGCCGATTTCGAGAAGATTATCGACAGCCACTGTCACTGGGGCCCATCACGTACCCTCGGCACGGAAGTCACTACCCACGAGCTGAAAAGGCAGCAGGAGGCATCAGGGGTTACCCATGTCGTCATAATGCCCTTTCCTTCCACTGCGATAGAAAGCGATCGCATACACAGCAAGCTTCTTGCGGAGACCCGGAAGGAGAGGGTTTTTATCCCTTATCACTATATCAGGGAAGATTATGACAGGGAAGGGTTCGTCCCCGTACCGGAAGATTATTACGGGGGTAAATGGCACTGGATGAGGGGGCAACAGGATGTGGCATCGAATTACAAGATCCTGGACGATAAGAACCTGTCCGCTTTAATGGAGAGAATCGCTGCTTCCGGCAAGCCGGTTATTTTTGAGGAAGAGCTTTCCTTCACGGAGCGCTTCGTCGACATGGGCGAGGGCGTAACTCTCATTATCCCGCACCTGGGCATGCTCGGAGGAGATCCTTCCGATTTCCTTGCATCCTTCGGCAAAAGGAAGAATATCTATTTCGATACGGCCCTTGGGTCGAAAGATTCCATACTTAAATTCGTAAAGAAAGTGGGGCCCGAAAGGGTCCTCTTCGGCTCAGATGTGCCTTTCGGCGCGATGAAGGGAGAGCTTTCGAAAATCCTGAGTCTTCCGATTTCGCATGAGGATAAAGAGCTCATTCTTTCCAAGAACTTAATACGATTGACGGGTTTTGAATCCTGACGTGCGAAGGCGGGCGTCCGGACGAAACGGGGCTCCCTATGGTTGCCGATCCTCTCATCCGTCCGTACCGTGCTCGCCTCCAGTTGGAAACCCTATAGGCTATGAGGCCTTTACGATGCCTCCCAACCGCTCGATCACCGAAGAGAGAGATTTCTCCCTTTCTTTAAGGGCATCCCGAAATTCCCTCCTGTGGGTGCGATTGATCTCCACCTCCAGATGCTGATGATAGTTCTCAAGGACGTTGAGTAACAGCTTTGCTTCTTCATCATTCAATTCGAAGTTTACCATGTCGTCCTCCCTTTTCGGTCATTTCAAGTCCTTTTTGAATATATGTCCGAAAGGGCGGGAGATGCAAGTATTGGAAGAGAGATGAAAGAAAGAGGGGAGAAAATACAAAGGGCCGGGAAACCCCGGCCCTTTGTGGTAAATACGGTATTACGAAGCCTTTTCGACTGCCAGTATGGCCGCCCCGAGGGCGCCCACTATCTGGGGCTCGTGGTATATCTTGAGGGGGGTGCCGAGAATTTTTTCGAGGGCTTTTACGACGCCCGTATTCTTCGCCACTCCGCCTGCCATTACGACTTCCTTTTCCATGCCGCCGGTGCGTGTGATCAGCCCCATAGTCCTGTCGGCGATCGCCTTATGGATTCCATAGAGGATATCCTCGAGCTCTTCACCTTCGCTTACCAGTGATATTACCTCCGATTCGGCAAAGACCGTACAGATGCTGCTGATAGCAAGCTCTTTCTTGTGGCCCAGAGAGATCTCTCCGATACGGTCCAGATCTACATTCAGCGCCTTTGCCATAACCTCGATAAATCTTCCCGTGCCGGCTGCACACTTATCATTCATTTCGAATTCGACCACATGGCCGCTTCCATCGACCCTTATCACTTTGGTATCCTGACCGCCAATGTCGATAATGGTTCTCGCCTCGGGGTACAGAAAATTGACACCTTTCGCAATGCACGTGATTTCGGTAACTGCCTGTTGGGCCATGGAGGCCCTTTTTCTCCCGCATCCGGTGGAGATGATATAGGATACATCGGATGCAGACTTTCCAGGATCAGCAAGGACTCTTTCCAGGGCACTTTCCGCCGCTTTTCTTGAATCTGCGCCGGTTTGAAGGATATTGTACCCGATGATACCCTTCTCCTGGTCGAAGAGAAGGGCTTCCGTTGTTATAGAGCCTATATCAATGCCGGCGACCAACATGGGCGCTCCCTTTACTCAAGGATAGCGATAACCGTGTCCGCCTCGACTTCCTGCCCTGCGGTCACGAGTATCTCTTTGATTACTCCTGCCTGGGGCGCCACTATAGGCATTTCCATCTTCATTGCCTCGAGTGTGGCTACCGCATCGTCTTCCTGAACCGTTTCGCCCACTTTTACAAGAACGTTTATGATCTTTCCTACCATTGGGACCGTTACTTCTGTAGCCATATAAGCCTCCTTGTTTTTGCTTTTTACGCCTTTCTGTATCCCAGTGCGAACTGGGCGATGATCATCTTCTGTACGTTCGAGGTGCCTTCCACTATCTGATACGACTTTGCATCCCTGAGATACCGCTCTACAGGGTATTCCGAGGAGAATCCGTAGGAGCCGAAAATCTTAACGGCTTCCGAGGCGCAGAAGTTTGCCGACTCCGCGGCGTAATATTTTGCCATGGAGGTCTCGAGGGTATTGGTTATGCCCTGGTCTTTCTGCCATGCTGCTCTCCAGACGAGAAGCTTTGCCGCATCGTGCTCTACCGACATACGGCCGATCTGCTCCTGGATCATCTGGAACTGGCCGATGGGCTGACCGAACTGCTCTCTCTCGTTTGCGTACTTGCAGGCTTCATCGATACATGCCTGGGAAACGCCCACCGCTCTTGCAGCCGAGCTGAGCCTGGTGAAGTTGAGCATGGTCATGCAGATATTGAAGCCCTGACCCAGTTTCCCTACCAGTGCGCTTTTCGGGATTTTTGCTTCTTCGAAGAAGAGCTCGCCCGTAGGGGCGCAGTGGAGGCCGAGTTTTGTGGTAATGGCCCTCTGTACGATTCCCGGAGTATTCTTGAAATCTACGAAGAAGGCTGACATGCCTTTGTGCTTTGCCGCCTTGTCGGTCATGGCATAGACTACGCCGCAGCCGACATAAGGAACGCCTGAGATCCAGGTCTTGGTCCCATTGAGGATATAGCCGTCGTCGACTTCAGTCGCCGTGGTTTTCATGCTGGCCACGTCGGAACCGGAATTGGGCTCCGTAATTGCAAAACAGCCGCCAACTTCGCCTGAAATTAATCCGGGAAGGAATTTTTCTTTCAGTTCTTCGCTTGCAAATTTGAGGAGGACATTCTGGGGTCCGTTCATCTGGAGGTTAAAAGGAAGACCCCATGACGGGCTGACCCGCGCAAATTCGGATGCCATGAGGGTAGCAGCCATATGACCTTCTTCGAGTCCGAGTCCGCCGAACTTCTCCGGAGCCAGGCATGCAAACATACCCTGGTCGCCCATCTTCTTCAGCATATCGGGACGATATTTATGCTCTTTCTCGTCCTCCTCCATGGTGGGCTTAATATTTTTTACTGCAAAATCATATGCCATTTTGCGCATTGATTCCAATTCGTCGGACCACTTGAAATTCATAATATTCCTCCCCTTAATTAGTTTTAAATGAAATAAGAATGTGAAACTATTAACAAAGTATCTTAGCAAAGCACCTTTTTCATGTCAAGTTATTTCTGCCGGAAAGGGAGGGTCGGGGGCCTGAATTTGTATTTATTCACCCCTGGAAAAACGGGCCTCCGCCTCATCTCAGGCGCGGTGATTTTCAATCGGAAAGAGGCGTTGAAGGGATGGGAAAGTCCTTTATTTGCAGTAACTTCTTCGCTCCCCGGGGAAAGTCCCAAAAAACTTCAGTTTTATATTGTGGCACGATGCCGGCGTAGGGTATAATAGCCTCAAAGGTTATATGCAATTGCATAGTTATGGCGGACACGGAAGTTCTCACGTTGTATACGCGTAATGATTTTTAAGAGGCAGGTTTGATCTTCAGAAAAACAGGACCGGTGAGCGACAAGCTCCACGTCACGGGTCTCCCGTGGTCCCCCTCTTATCTTCTCGCGGGGGAGGAGCCCGTATTGTTCGAAGCAGGGTTTCACTGCATGGGAAGATTTTACGAGAGGGACGTGGTGGGCGTACTCTCCGCCCGGCAGCCCGCAACACTCTTTCTCACCCACGTGCACTGGGACCACTGCGGTGCCGCAGCGTATCTGAAGAATATATTCCCCTCTATGAATATCGCTGCCTCGGAGAAAGCGGCGGCGATCATGGCGCGTCCCCACGCAATCGAGCTGATGAAAAAATTGAGCGCCACCGTGGTGCCTCTCATCGAAAGTATCGAAGGCATCGACCCCGGCCTGCTGATCAGGGAGCCTTTCGAGCCTTTCCGGATCGATACGGTCCTTGCGGACGGGCAGGTCGTGCCCCTGGGCAACGAGATGAGCGTGCATGTGTTGTCGAGTCCCGGCCACACATGGGACCTCCTGAGTTACTACATCCCGGAAGAAAGGATCCTGATCGCCACCGAAGCGTCGGGTCTCCTCTGGCAGAACGGGTTCGTGGGCACGGAGTTTTTGGTCGATTTCGATCAATATATGACGTCTCTCAACCGGATCGCGGAACTTGACGCGGCCATACTTTGCCAGGGCCACCATTTCGTATTTACCGGAGAGGAGGTAAAGAAGTTCCTTGCCTCTTCGATCGAAGCTGCCCTCCGGTTCAGGGATGATGTGGAACACCTGCTTATCCGGGAGAAGGGGGCTGTGGAGCGGGTGGTCGAGATCATTAAAGAGGGAGAATACGATCCGAACCGGGGCATCAAACAAATGGAACAAGCCTATCTTCTGAATCTCAGGGCACGGGTGGCTCACCTCGCCATGAGGCTAAAGGAGCGGATCTGCGGGACGGGTACGACCGGTACACGGTACTAAATTCTGCGCAGAGCGGGGGCAGGTCAGGCTATTGTATGGTCCTGAAAGTGCTTGATTATTCCTATCTGCTTGTTGTATAAAATAATGACTCATAGTTTTTGTGTGCTCATTAATTTTTTTCACAAAAATACATTAATCCGGAGGGCTAAGATGGAGATCAAAACTATCGGAGTGTTGGGTGCGGGCGTCATGGGTAACGGCATCGCCCAGGTAGCCGCGATGGCGGGCTACAACGTCATCATGAGGGATATCGAAGAGAGGTTTGTCGAAGGCGGCATGAAGAATATCGACAGGTTCCTCTCCAAGTCCGTCGAGAAGGGCAAGATGACGGCAGAGCAGAAGAGCGGCATCCTGGGTAAGATCAAAGGCACCACCGACATGGGCGCGATGAAAGACGCGGACTTTGTCGTGGAGGTCATCATCGAGGTCATGGATGTGAAGAAGAAAGTCTTCGCAGAGCTCGACGGGATCGTGAAGCCGGAAGTCATCCTCTCATCGAACACCTCTTCCATGTCGATCACCGAGATCGCCGCGGCCACCAAGAGACCTGACAAAGTAGTGGGTATGCATTTCTTCAACCCCGTTCCCCTTATGAAACTTGTGGAAGTCATCAGCGGTATCAGGACCAGCGACGAGACCGCCGCGACGACCATCGAGCTCGCCAGAAAGCTCGGCAAAGAGCCTGTGGCCGTAAAGGTGGACGTACCGGGCTTCCTCGCGAACAGACTGATGATCGCGGTTGCCATCGAAGCTATAAAACTCTACGAGCAGGGTATTGCCTCGAAAGAGGATATCGACAAAGCCGCGAAGCTCGGCCTCAACTACCCGATGGGTCCCTTTGAGCTTATGGACCTTACGGGCATCGACATCAATCTCCACGTGATGGATTATTTCTACAAAGAGCTTCCGAAAGAGAACAAATGGGATCCCCCACTTACCATCAAGAATATGGTGAGAGCGGGCCTGCTCGGTCAGAAGTCGGCCGGAAAGGGCTGGTACGACCGCTCCAAGTAAGGAGAGGACCAGGAGGCATGCATGGCTTATGAGACATTAATAGTTGAGAGAGAAGGGAACCTGGGGATCATCAAGCTGAACAGGCCCCCGGTAAATCCCTTGAGCGTTAAATCTTATCAGGAGCTTTATGACGCGGTCTGCGAACTTGACGGCGACGCCGGGGTAGGCGCAATCGTGATCACGGGCAATGGAGATAAGGCGTTTGCGGCAGGACTTGACGTAAAGGACGTGATGGGCAAGTCCGCGACCGAGACCCTCGACTTTCTGTGGACCGGCCCGAGAAGAGCCTTTGATAAATTGACGAGCATCGAGAAGCCTACCATCGCGGCGGTCTTCGGACTGGCCCTGGGCGGCGGGTGTGAAGTGGCGATCTGCTGCGATCTCAGGATCGCCTCGGAGGATGCAGTTTTCGGACTGCCGGAAATCAACCTGGGCATTATGCCTGGTTCCGGGGCAACCCAGCGACTCCCGAGACTCCTGGGCGTGGCACGGGCGAAAGAGATGCTCCTCACGGGCGATAATATAAATGCCCAGGAGGCGTACCGCATAGGACTCGTGAACAAGGTGGTCCCCAGGGATAAGCTGATGGATGAAGCGAAAGCCCTGGCCAAAAAGCTTGCGTCAAAAGCAAAAGTGAGCCTAGGACTTATTAAAAGATGCATAGATAACGGGATCAACATGGACCTTCCGTCAGGATTGACCCTCGAAATGGATTGCTTTGCCCTCTCCTTCACTTCGGAAGACGGCAGAGAAGGGGTCAACGCCTTTGTCGAGAAGAGAAAACCCGTATTTAAAGGCAAGTGAGGAGAACACACCCGGAAGCGTCTCGGACCCGGAGAAACCGTAAGGTTCTGCGTCGTGCCCGGGGCATGGGTGAGAAACAGATGTATGACCGATTTATTGCAGCACGAAACAACAAAATATAACCTGAGGAGGTTGTTTGCATGAAGACTTTTACGAAGGCGTATATTCCTTACAACGGCTACTATTCAACTCCCTTCACCCGTTGGCAGGGAAGTATGCAGAATGAGAACTCAATCGAACTGGCAGGCAAGACGGCAAGAAGATGGTTCCTGGAGAAGAAGAAGATGGATCCTTCAATCCTCGACTATCTCTATTTCGGTATCTCGATCCACCAGCACCACCTGTTCTACAGCCACAACTGGGCAGCAGGCATTCTCACGAACAACGAGAAGTTCCTGCCTGGCCTTATGATCAACCAGGCTTGTACGACATCGACCACGATCCTGAACCTCGCTGCCCTCGCAGTCGAGGCGGGTCAATTCGAAGTCGGCTTCGGGCTTATGGCAGACCGTACTTCCAATGGCGCCCATACCGTATGGCCGAACCCGATGGGTCCGGGCGGCGAAGTGATCGCCGAGAACTGGCTGATGGACAACTTCAACAGCGACCCCAACGTATTCCCGGCCATGAAGATGGTCCAGACTGCCGAGGCCGTTGCCAAGGCAGAGGGCATCACGAAAGAGCAGTGCGACGAAGTAGTGCTTCGCCGCTACGAGCAGTACATGATGTCCCAGGCCAACGACCGCGAATTCCAGAAGAAATACATGTTCCCCGCGGAAGTGAAGGTCTCCAAGAAGAAAAGCATCCTCGTCGAGCTGGATGAAGGCGTAACCGCCACCACGAAAGAAGGTCTTGCAAAACTCGGTCCTGCCGAGCCCGGCGGAGTCCACAGCTTCGGCGCCCAGACGTTCCCTGCCGACGGCAACGTCGGATTCATCGTCACCACGAAAGACAAGGCGAAAGAGTTGAGCGCAGACAAGAACGTGGAGATCCAGATCGTATCCTTCGGCTTCTCCCGCGTGAAACCCGGTTTCATGGCAGCAGCCCCGGTTCCCGCGGCTGAGATGGCCCTGGCCAACGCAGGTCTCAAGATTACGGACATGAAGGCTATCAAGAGCCACAACCCCTTTGCCACGAACGACCTGAATTTCGCAAAGAAAATGGGCATTGACGTCATGTTCATGAACAACTACGGAAGCTCCCTGATCTACGGACATCCCCAGGCGCCTACCGGCGGAAGAATCATCGCCGAGATGCTCGAGGAGATGGTCCTTCTGGGCGGCGGATACTGCCTCTGGACCGGTTGCGCGGCAGGCGACACCGGCGCATCCATGATCTTCAAGGTAACCTGCTAAGTACCCGAAACAAAACAATCGGGGCCGCTCCTCTTAACGGGGGAGCGGCCCCTTTTTTATATTTTCAGGTGATGGAC
>DASXUJ010000013.1 GCA_036504895.1 Syntrophorhabdaceae bacterium | reverse complement strand
TGTGGGCCCAGAATTTCATCAATTTCTTCGCATCGCCCCTTAAAATACGGGAATATCTGAGCGGTCTCATCCTGACGAGCATCACGAGCGGCATGGCCGGTTTTGCGGTAATCGTCGCCATCGCGGGATTTGCCTTCGGCTACAACATCATGCGTATCGGGGTGCTCATCCTGCCCTTCATGCTCATACTTCTTATTTTCGGTATCGCCATGGGTATTTTCGTATCGGCCATAATCTTCCGCCTCGGCCCTTCGGCAGAGTGGTTGGCGTGGCCCATTCCGATGGTCCTCTCTCTTTTTGCCGGAGTGTACTATCCTATCTCGACCCTTCCCACTCCGCTTGTCACGGTAGCAAAAATGATTCCCCCCTCATATGTATTCGAAAGCATGCGCGCCATTCTCACTGCGGGGAGTTTCTCCGGCGACCTCGTCTTAAATCTTGTGATAGGGGCCTTCCTCAGTGTTATCTATCTCATACTCGCTTCATTGTTCTTCATAGGCATCTATGAAAAGAATCTGCAGAACGGAAACATCGCACGGTTTAAAGCGGAAGCACTCTGAGATTTTTGAATTGGGGACATCGATAGCATCGACCTCAAAATAGAGGTGTTGGAGGCCTTCTCCTCATTTTCTGATACAATCGAAGCGGGTCCGTTCCAGGTACACGTCGCCTCCACTGCCTCCAGGTGTGAGTGATGCGGATACCGGTTGGGTCCACCACGGTTCGGGGTCAGACCGGTGAAAACGGGGTTTGTGAAAAAGTCCCGTACCTCGTCGAGCCTCTCGACCACAACGCCCACGCGTTCACGTGAGTAAGTTTTACCGGATTTGTTTTTTTCGGGAATCCCGGCTCATTCGGCCTTTGCCTCCGTCTTCTCCGCTGCCTTCTCCTGTGTTTTCAAATCTTCCTGGGCGGGCTTCTCCAGAATCTGTATAAGCTCCAGATCAAAAATCAGCATCGTGTTGGGACCGATAATTTCACCCACGCCATCCTCGCCATATGCGAGTTTTGAGGGCACAAAAAGCCTCCATTTCGATCCGGTGGGCATGAGGATGGCTCCTTCCCTCCACCCCGGAACCACATTCTCAAGCGAAAAGGTTTCAGGCTCCGGTTTTTTGTAAGAGCTCTCGATTTCCGACTCGTCGAGACGCATCACGCGATAATGAACCGATATGACATCGTCCTCCTTGGGACGCTTGCCCGTTCCGGCTTTGATAATCTTGTACTGAAGTCCGCTGGGAAGGGTGACCACCCCTTCCTTCTTCTTGTTCTCCGCCAGGAATTTCTCTTCTTCTTTTTTGTTCTTTTCTGCCAAAGCGGCCACTTCGGCATTCTTCTGGTCCGAAGCGTCTTTTTCGATCTTCGTTTTTGCGTCCGCCATCTCCTGCTCTGTGAGACGAAGGGTGCGCCCCGAGAAGACATCTCTCATCGCTTCTTTCACGATATCGGGATTTACCTCTATCGACTGCTTCTTCAGCGTCCTCGCGATATCGACGCCTATGGTATAACTCATTCTATCCTTCTTCTCTTTCAGAAGAACTCCCTCCTGGGCATACAAAGGTCCGGCAAGAGTGATAATTATCGCACACAAAAAAAATTTCAATTTCATAAGTCCTCCAAAGACAATAAAGTAGTTCCTCCCCTATTTTAATAGGAAGACGCGCCCTTAGTCAAATTCGGCGTCTGCAACGCCGGGGCAATCTCTTGCGTGTCTCCTGCCCATTGACTTGAGAAGCTCGCCGAGCTACTTTAGGAATAGACGCCATACATCGGCAGCCGGGAAATTCCGCCGGGCCGGTGACTCAGCCGTCGAAGAACTATAATAGCACGAAAGGAGGACCGCAAGATGGAAAAGGGGAAACTATGGGTGGTCACGATCATTTCCTTTTTTATTTTCAGCATGAGCCCTTTCACACTCTTTGGACAGAGATCGGATGAGAGCATTCAGGAATGGCAGAAAGATATCCTCAGATTTCCGCAGGGAGGGAAGGTGGAAACGGGAATCCCGGAGCCGACTGTCGGACGCGCCCAAACCCGGCAAGGGTTTATAGAGGAAGCATGGAGCTCGTTCAGGGATCTTGACAGGAAAATCTATGACCTTGGCCGGAAAATCGAAAGAAGGGGAGAGCCCGGCCCGGACGCACAGAAGTCATGGGAGGATCTCAAGGTGAAGCGTGAAGAGACCCGAAAGCAACTGACCGCACTCCCATCGGTGAGCAAGGAAGCCTGGGAATCTGCAAAATCGGAGACCAACGGGTCCCTGGATAATCTGAACGTGGCGTATAATAAAACCGCCTCCTATTTCCGCTGATTTTCGATGAGGATGAACGGAAGAGATGATTTGACCGCTGCTTCACTTATCGATTTTGAGTGAGAAAGCGAGAAAACTCGACATACCGACCAAAGCGCCCAGAACCGTTATACCGAACCTGAAGCTTACAAGGTCCCCGGAGAGACCCAAAAAGTAAGGGATAATACCCACCCCGAAGACTATGGCCACTGTAAGAATGAGGCCCGTGGCCATGCTCCGTATCTCCCTCCCGAACATTTTCGCGATACACACCAGGCCTACCGGAAAAAATCCGGTCACAAAAATTGCCTGGAGGAAAAGGAAAACGCCTACATGGGCTACCGGAGCTAACCCGAGACAAACCGTGAGTGCACCGGTGAGGAATATTATGGTGAACATGACCCTCTTGAGGTTGATCCTGTCAACGAGAAATCCTGCGAGTATGGCAACCCCGATCCCCCCTAACCGCGATATCCCGAGTATCGTGTTCGAATATCCTATGTCCATAGAAAGCTCTTTTGTCAGGTAAAGGGGTACAATCGAATAGATGCCCAGGTTCGCTCCCGATGCAAAGGTAAAGAGCGTTGCCATGAGCCAGAGGGAGGGAATTCTTACAAGGTCTCCGAAGGCGCGCCTGGGCGAATGGCCGATCTTCACTTCCGTGCAGGCCTTCTGAAATATTACGGCAAAAAGGAGAAAGGCAACGCCGAAGACGGTAAATATCCCCCTCCATTCCATAAACTGGAGGAAGAACACCGCGACCAGGGGAATGCTGAATATGCTGACCGCGGCCCCAGAGTCATGAATGGCAATCGATTTGCCCCAGTCCTTCTCGGAAAAATGCTCGGTGATAAGGGGTATGGCCGAAGGAAGGTACATGCCTATGGATATGCCGAGAATGAGATTGAAGAGATAGAGAAGGGAAAACACCTTCACAAAGGGAATGAGCAGGAACAGGATAGAGCTTACGCAGAGGGATGTGACGATCGTCCGTTTATAACCGAGCCTGCCCGCGAAAAAGCCTGAGAAGAACATGGAAAATCCGTATCCGATTGCCTGAAACATGAAAAGACTGCTCGCCCTGGCGTGGGTGATCCCGAACTCATCTTCAATAAGCGGAAGGATAGGAGAGAAAATTACCCGTACGCACATATTCATGTACCAGAGAGACCAGAAGACGAGAAGGAACAAGAGGGCCTTACCCCTCAATTCAGGATAGCGCACCTTTCAGTCTTACCAGATACGGGGTTGTAATTCAATCCTTTACTGGGGAAAAGGATTATCGATCCTTAGATGAAGCGCTGCATCTATTGTCCTTCCCCCGGAAGCCTGAGTATTTCGAGACCGAGGCTCCTGATGGTTTTCACATCCCTGCGCTCGCCCACGCCGTTTCTTCGCAGCGTCTCCAGGATCCCGTCAAACCCCTTGAGGGAGGTGCTGCCCATTTGATCCGTTACGGTAATGAAGACAGTGGCTCCGTTTCTCAGTCCGATTGCGATACTGCCCGTGAAGGAAGAGCTGAGCATGAACGCTCTCCCCGCAGCACCCAGCCTTGCAGTCCCCGCACTTATCAGGACCGCGACCCAGGAAAGGATTACCAGCCATCGGGGAGGCTTAAAAACGACAGGTTGGAAAAACGTCATCTCTCTGTACGGGAAGAACCTCATTTTGCCCGGAGTTATTATCTTTAACCCTTCACCCGTACGAAGGATTTCATACGTGCCGTACCAGGCAGATACCCACAGGACCGCAAGCCCTCCCAGAAAGAAGGGGGAAAAAAGGAGAAAGACGAAGAACCCGTCGGGAAAAACCTGAAGGGTCCCGCCTTTTACCAGAACCGCAACCACCACAGGAAAAGCGAACAAAATTGCACCCAGAACATCGCTCACCACAATTCTCCATCGGTCATACCGCAGGGCGCCCGGATGGACGACATGCCACGGGAGGAGGAGGTAAAACCCCACTCCTATGAGCACCAGGATGAGTCCCGCGAGGCGATAGGGATAAAGAAAGACGAGAGGCGGCTTGGGATAGGAAGAAAAACCGCTTCCGAGCCTGAAATCATTGTCAGAGTACGATCTATAATCCACCTCGAGATATTGGGGCCTGCCCCCATCGTCTCTTCTCAGCACAAAGCGCTCCGCCTTCCCTGGAGATGAAAACGATAATCTATCGAGGGGGCTTTCATAGGGGCGAAAGAAAAGCACTTTCATAGGATGGGCGCCCGAGGGGAATCTACCGGACCATGGAGTCCCTTCTTTTTTTCCTTCTATCGTCGCATAAACTCTTTCAAAAAATTGAGTCCATTCGTCCCCCTCGACTTCCAGAATCCGGGGCTGCTTTTTGGCGACGAAGGCATTAACATCGCGAGGGAGGAGAAGGGGTTCAGCGGGAATTGCCTCCCGGGAAAGGTCGGAAACAGGGGACATCGGCACGAGGGCTCGTGCCTTTCTCTCGTAAAGCTTCACGATGACAACAGGATCGAGACAGGCAAGGTATGCCGTTCCGATTCCCGCAGCAATACATATAATCAGGATCAACCTACGTGCAAGCTCCACCCTGTTCACACCCCTTTAAGGCCATAAGGTCGGTATTCCCGCCAATCTCCACCGCACTATGCTCGCTCATCGAGTGCGGCAATGTCAACAGGGCTCTTATATGGCCCACTCGCACGTGCCGGAAACCGGTTTTTTCGCGAGGCGGCCTCTTTCAAGGCGTTACTTGTCAATAAAGAGGGTGCCTCCCACGGAGTAATCATGTCTTGCCATTTCCTGCAGAATGATCCGTACGTCCTCCGTCTTCACGCCCAGCGTATTCACCACGGCCTGGGTCATCTCCGTCACAAGCTTTCTCTTCTGGTCAACCGTTCTTCCTTCGATCATGTGCACGTGGATTATGGGCATAACGCCTCCTTTGCTTGGGATTCCCCTTCAATTAACAGCCGAACCTAATGCTGGTACCGAAGGCTCGGGGAGCCGTCGGAATAAATCAATATTTACTCTTTGCGCCGCCGATGTCAAGACGTTTTCTCCTTTCCGCTTTTTCTATGTGTGCCGACATGATATACTAAGAACCGGCTGGAAAAAGATACAGCCGACTCTTCTTTAAATGTTTGAAAGGAACAACATGGGCAAATACGAATATGTGGATAAACCTCCCGGGACTCCCTGGGTAATGGAAGTACGCAAAGACGGGTCGTGCAAGGGCAACATCCGGAAGAGTCCTTATACGGGTCAATATCAGTTCTTCCGGGGCAAGGTGAATGCGATTCGGGCCCTTTTCGAAGAAACCAGAATCGATGCTCTTATAGAGAAAATAGAAGAGCTGGACCTTTAGCGGGAATCGCGCGCCGCCTGGCAGAATGACATCCGCGGTCGGTTGTTCGGGAGGGAAAGGGCAATCAATTTTTAATTCTGGAGTCTGGAAAATGGAGAAAAGAGAGAACATGGTATTCGGCGGCTCGCAAGAGGATTTACCGAAGGTCAGACTCAAGGTAGTCGACAGAGAAACAAACGAAAGCCGCTACTGCGACATAGAAGCAACCGAGGGATGGGACTGGTCGAACCCTGAGTTGTGGAGGGTCATCAATGGCTGGCAGATTACCAGCTACGGAATGCTCCTTTTCATGCTCCGCCAAAAGGAAGAAAAGGGCCTCGACGAGGTGGTGCTCCAGGAAATCCCCGCATTCATGATGCTTAACGGCAGTTGAAGCTTCTCAGGACAGATGATGGTCTTCCTATCCTCTCCGGCCAGAGCACAGGCTTTTTCTTACGCGTGCAGCGGCTGCAGTCACTGTTGCAAAGAAAAGGTGATTCGCGTAAATCCTTACGATGTCGCACGCCTTTCCTCCTTTCTCCGGATCAGTACCACCGAATTTCTAAGATCATATACCTGGGCGCGGGGCACGATCCTGCGTATGCCCTATCACGGAAACTGCATTTTCCGCAATTCCGCCGGTTGTAGGATTCACGAAGCACGGCCCTTGGTGTGCAGGCTCTATCCCTTGAGGAGGATCACCTTGGAAGACGGCAGTGAAGATTTCGATCTTCTTGATTTCGAAGAGAGATGCACCGCGGTCGCCGGTAACCGGGGAACGGTCGGGGGATACCTTAAGGACCAGAAAGCCGGTCCGTACCTTGATATGGCCGACCGGTATGTAAAACTGATGGATATGCTGACGGCTGCTTTATCGCAGGAGATAGACGGGGATAATTCCCTGACCCGTCACGCCATGAAAGAGTGCGTGAGCCCCGGAGTAAAAGATTCCGGTTCATTGCCCCCATGGCTCGATGTGGACCCGGTCGTCTCAGCCTATTGTGCCCGCACCGGTCTGCCTATCCCTAATGAGGCGGATAAAAGAGCTGAAATGCATATTACTGTTCTGGAAGAGTGGCTTGCGGGCCATGAGGGGGTGATAACGAACCTCTCGACCGGACGCGGCCGATGTGATGGGACAGGGAAACTCACGAACGAAGTGGCGCGAATCAAATCGCTGGCACACACCGTTGCCCTCCTCGGCTATATGATCGGAGTCGATGTAGAAGAGCTGGGCCTGGAAAAATTCGGGATCGTTAATTAACCGGATAGGGGACCTTAAATTGACGGGCCAAGGTCCTTCAGGTGCCCTCCGATGTACACTTCCATCCGACCATCCCCCTCTCCGTCATCAATCATAAGAACAACCTCTTTCCCTTCGCCGTACCGGTGGGCAAGTATCACTCCCCGCACCGCCCAAGGAGAGAGCCCTTCCACCACTTCGTCGGTTTCGAGGCGGATTCCGCAATCCCTTCCCAGGGCAAGGGCTCGCCGGTGTACCTTCTTTTCTTTGAAATCGGTATAGAGAAACCCCGGTTCTGCGGCAAGGCCGATACTGCTTCCGAATTTATGCGACCGGAAGATGAGGGTGAATTCCTTCGCCCCGTCCGTCACACTGTAAGTATAACTAAAATCATCTGCCCCGGGGTCTCCGTGAGACCGGGGCTCCCCCGATATTTTTATTCTGATCTCCAGGACAGGTCCTCCTTAACATCAGTCTCCGCACTTTATAATACAACCCGAATATTACGGCTTGCAAGGCAAACTATCTGGATGATCTTCGAATACCCATGGACAGTTGACTAATCAGCGAGTGACGCTATAATAAATTAGAGAGCGAAGATCCGGAAGCAGTTGAATGGAGGCCTTTTTCATTCTTACTGTTGCCGCAGGCAAATTGTCGGAAGCTGCAGTTCCCGCTGCCACGACGCAAGGAGAGAGGTTATGACGAATAGAAGGATGGTAAGAAAACCAAAAATTGCCCGGGACCCGGCCATGGAAAAGCTCGATAAGGCTTTCAAGGATAATCTCGCGAAGGTCGAAGAGGTGGCCAAAAAGAGGCTCCTCCAAGCCCGTGACCCCTTTCGCACCGGACTACTCCTCGCCCGGGAGATCCGACGGGTGGCAGACAGTATCGACGCCGATGTGATTGCCCAGTGCATGGATGTCACGGAAGCCGGCACTATTTGCCAGGAACTGACCCGGTAAAGGTGAATCCCGCATTGATGGGGACGGAGTATTATCCCCGCTTGTGCATGAGCAAGGGCTTTCCCCTTGATCTGAAGCGGGACTTCCGTTATCCTACTCCCAGTCTCTGTAGACTGAAGGAGAGGATATGATTCTCCCATTCAATGGAAAATTTCCCACCATAGATCCGAGCGCCTATATTGTGGACAGTGCGGTGATAGCGGGTGATGTCGAGATAGGGGCAGGGGCAAATATCTGGTTCCATAGCATCATCCGTGGAGACATCACCTCCATCACAATCGATCGTGACTGCAATATACAGGATGCGTGTGTCCTCCACGTGGCAAGGGGTCATCCTCCCCTTATTCTAGGGCCGGGGGTAGTGCTCGGCCATCGGGTAGTTGTCCACGGATGCCATATCGGGGCAGGTTCGCTCATCGGTATCGGAGCCATTGTTCTCGATGGAGCGGTTATCGGCGAAGAGGCTATTATCGGCGCCGGCTCGGTGGTTTCCCCTCATACGATTATTCCCCCGAGGACGCTTGCCATGGGTGTTCCCGCAAAGATCGTCCGTTCCCTGAACGAGAATGATCTCGCAATGATCCGGGGCATGAGAGAAGAATATCGGAAACTCACGGAGATCTACAGGGGCCGTTAAGGAGCCTGGGGCGCGGGGTGGAGCCATTTCCAGACTGCCTCGAATTTCTTGAGATATATCTGCGTTTCTGCCGGCACGCGCATCGGCCATATCTCTCCGTACCGGTCCATAGCCGCTTTCGTCTTCCCTGACCCGCAATTATATGCCGAAGCGAGTGCTTTTCCGATTTCGTAAGAATTATCGGTCACATTGCCTTTGAGAATGCGCAGGTCCGCGTCGAAAAGAAGAAAAGACGCCTTGGCCGCGTTATGGTGATCTTCCATGGCCTGAACAAAATCCTTCTTCAGCTCGGCCCGCGGATAGAGGTATGAAATCTTCCTGTAGGTGCCGGGGATAAATTGAAAGAGGCCCCTCGCCCCCGCCCTGGACGTGGCATATTGATATGCACATTGAGTGTTGGCGCCCATGATCACCAGGGTTTCATGGATGAGCTTTTCCGTGGTGTATCGCCCGCTTTCAAATTTCATGGGGTCGATATGTTCAATCAGCGCGAGGGTGAGGGCTACATCCTCTCTGATGAAATCTTCGCTCCACCTCGGCCGTACTCCTCTCCCGATAAGGTCGTTTCTCGCAGCGACCACGAGATTCCTGAGGTATTCGAGTCCCGCCTCCCGCACAGCGGGAATATCGAGATCCTCCGAGTAAGGGGTATAGACCACTTCCGCGAATCCATCACCTTGACGCACCGGCCGCTTAAGAGCCAGCACTACATGATGCTCCGGATAGACAATTCTGAATCGGGTGTTGACGCCGTTCGGCTTTCCCGGCTCCACCGTCACATTCGCGGACTTGCCGCCAAGCTTCGGATGGACCTTTACAATCTCAATTGACCTGGTCTTCACGTTCAGAACCGCGAGAAGGATAGTAAATTCTCCCAACTCCTTCTTCCCCAGTAATGTCACTGTACGCTTTTTCTTGCCCTTACCGGCCTTCTTCTGCTTTTTCGATTGCACTACATGGAATCCACACACCTTTTGTCCCAGAAGGGCCTTTGCCTTTGCAATATCTTCAAATATGTCGAAGTTAATAAGCTGCGGGGTGCCCGGGGAGGGAACGAATTCGATCGACTCCTCTATGTCTATCTCTTCCGCCGTGCTTTCCTCCATACCGGAGACTAGTCCGGAGCATGGTACGGCGAGGGCAGTGATGAGCCAGATCACCAGGAGCAGGGAAAGATGCAGGAATCTACCGTTATGTTTCAGCATTGCCTCGGAAGCTACGCTCCTTGAACTGCAGGTGCATCGGAGCTCTTATGATGTTTCGGCAAGAATCTACCATCATTTAAGTCAAACTGCACGATTAATCTGAAAACTTTTTTAAAACGATCTGAAGCCGTGATCGCGGCAGATAAAAAGACTTCCGACCGGCCCCGAACCATAGATTATCCATAAAAGAAAACCCCTTGACAGGACAATGAAATAGCAGGACAATTAGGATTGCGGCCCGGGAGGAAGGAGTCTTTCTTTCGGCAGAGCCGCAGAAATAAGATAGGAGAGACCGGTTGCCTCATGCCATTCGAAACGATAAATAGCAGGAAAATCTATTATGAAATACATGGTGAAGGGGAGCCCATTATTCTCATGCATCACGGTTTCGGGTGCGTCAAGATATGGAACACCGTCTGCCCGAGCCTGATAGCCGCGGGATTTAAGGTCGTCACCTTCGATAGAAGAGGCTTCGGGAGATCCGATGGGGGTGATGATTTTCTCGACTTTTATGTGAGCGATCGATACAGGCCCGACAGCGTAGAGGAGTTGAGGATCATGAAGGAGCGCCTCGGCATCGGCCGGTGCCATCTCGTGGGGCAATGCGAGGGCGGCGTGGTCGGCATCGATTATTCCGTGAAATATCCGGATGAGGTGAAGACCCTCACCACAGCCAGCACTCAGTGCTACAGTGAAGTCACCATGGCGGAGCTGAATGCGGCCCGTCTCGTAAGCACCTTCGCCGGTCTTACCCCTGAACTGCAAGTGAAGGTGAGGGATTGGCACGGAGAGAGGGCGGAAAGCTTCTACAATCAGTTCGCAAAATATGGCGGGGCATACGGCATCGATTTTTTTGACCTCCGCCCGGTGTTGCCATTCGTTCCATGTCCCACCCTCGTACTCTACCCCGACCGCAGCTCGATTTTTGATGTGGAACAGTCGATAAGCTTTTACCGTAACCTTATAAAGGGTGAACTCGCGGTCTTTCCCCGCTGCGGCCACAACACGTATGATCAGCGACCGGAAGAGTATGTGCGGACAATTCTCGATTTCATTGCGAGAAACGGGAAAGGGGCGGACGAAAAGGATTCCCGGCCCGGCGGGACATGCCTTGCCTGATAAAGCAGCCGGTAGGGAAAGGGCACGACACCCGAAAGCTCCCAGTTCCTCTTCAGACTTCTGGAAATTCTCCCCCCATCAAAGTATACTAAGGGCAGCGGGATTCCCGGAGCATTGCGCTTTTTCCTTTGAGGGCCCCGGCCGCGTCGCAGAATTATTTGTTATCAATGAGGAGGCAAGAAATGGCCAACATCCCGGAACGTCCCGCGGAAAGCCCGGGAGCTTCCACCCCGGCTCCTGCATTAAGGGGCGTAAAAATTCAGATGATCGGTCAGGCCAAGAAAATGGTCGAGAGCGTATTGAAGCCCTTCGGCTATGAGATCAGGAAGATCGAGAGAAGCGCAGCACCCCAATGGCCGGAGGGTCGCAATCTTGCGGAGGGAACAAAGAAGATACATTACGCCTGCGGTTTCAATATGCTCCCGGGCTGGCTTAACGCGGATATAGACCTCCTCCTTAAAAGGCAGCCGGGGTTTCAATGTCTCGATCTCAATCTCGTAGGCCCCCACCCTTTTCCGGACGGCTGGTTTGAACACGGCTTCTGTGAGGATTTCATCGAACACCTTACCCAGAGCGATTCTTTGATCTTTCTTTCCGAGGTATACCGCACCTTCAGCAAGGGCGGCGTCTTCCGCCTTTCCTTTCCCGGCCTCGAAGGGGTGCTCCACCATCATTACACTGCGGGTGGCTACGAGGGGGCGGCCCTGGGCAAGGTTGACGCCTACACCAAATGGGAGCACGTCCACTTCTATTCGAAAGATGAGCTGGCCCTCGTATGCCGTCACATCGGTTTCAGCCGCCTCGATTATGTGAGTTACGGAGAGTCGGTCCACGAACCCCTGCGCAATCTCGATCACAGGGAGATGCAACGGGATTTAAACACCTACGTGGAGATTACCAAATAGCGAGAAGGGCGGTCGATAGTCGATAGTGAAGAGTATATAGTCTTTAGTATATAGTGACTGCAACTGCGTTAAAGATGACTCATAGAAGCAGCCGTGAGTGTAGTGGCCATTGCGTGAGTATCGATCCGTCACGGCATAAAAACCCCCGGATAATTGCCCTTCCCGGGGGTTTCACTTTCAAATTCTTGCGGTCTATCCCACAGGGTCCCCGCAGTATCACCATTGCCGTGCTCCCCTCTCCCGTGGTTGCCTTTCAACGATATACCGACGACTATATACTATATACAGAGCTCTTTAACTACATACCAGAGCCTTTTCACTAGATACTAGCGACTAGAGACTCACGACTGCTTCTACAAAAAAAGCCCCCGGAGAATTACTCCCCCGGGGGGTATTACAATTAATCCCGGCGACTACCTACTTTCCCACAGAGTCTCCCCTGCAGTATCATCGGCGTAACAGAGCTTAACTACCGTGTTCGGGATGGGAACGGGTGTTGCCTCTGTGCTATGGCCACCGGGAAACTTTAAAAT
>DASXUJ010000012.1 GCA_036504895.1 Syntrophorhabdaceae bacterium | reverse complement strand
CCAGATCGCCTCCATTGATCCTGTGGCCGTCGATCAGGCTATACCCTTCCGTTTCATAGACCCGAAGTTTATTGAAGCCCACTACCCCCACCTTATTCAATTGGGGTATGGTGACTGCCGCATGAGAGGTCCCTCCCCCTTTTGCGGTAAGGATTCCGTCTACCTGCAGGATTACGCCCACATCCTCCGAGACCGTGTCGGGCCTGATGAGAATCAGTTTCGTGTCGGGCTCGTCGCTTCTGTATTGTTTGATCTCTTCCTCGGAATATACCGCCCTGCCGGAAAGGGCGCCCCCGCTCACGCCTATGCCTGCGCCCACGAATGATTTCTGCAAACCGGGGGTATCCCGGAAGATCCTGAGCCTCTTGGTCTCGGTCTGGGTCATGTCCCTGGTTTGAAGGATATGGAGCCCGTCTTTCGTGGGCGTCTCGAAGGTGAACTCTATCTCCTGATGGTGGAATCCCTTTTCATAGATCAGCACATCGGCAAGGCGCACAAGCTCCCTGTAAATCTCGGGAAACCTTTCCTGGAGTGAGATGGGGGATTCCCGGCGCTCGGCGATCCTCTGATTAGCGGAGATGGGGTAGGTCTCCACGAGGCCCGATACAATATCGTCTCCCTGAACCCCGAAGATAAAGTCTCCGTAGAGGGCGACTTCAGACGAGGAGCCCTTGGGGTCCCTGGTAAAGATCACGCCCGACCCGGAATCTTCGTTAAGATTCCCGTATATCATCGCCTGGACTATGACCGCGGTACCCCACTCGTTGGAGATATGCATCTCCCGCCTATATATATTGGCCTGATCGGAGTACCAGGATGCGAATACCTGAAGGATCGCCTTTTGAAGCTGCAGGGCAGGGTCATCGATAACCTCCACACCCTTTTCTTCCATGGCCCGCCTATAGGAGAGGGCGATCTGTCTCATCTGCTCGGCATTAAATTGAATTTTCCGGTCAATATTGTATCTGAATTTGAAATCGCTGATAATCCTGTCAAAGAAATTGCGGTCGAGGTTCTCGAACATGCCGTAAGTCTGAAGGTAGCGCCGATAGGAATCCCAGGCTGCCCATTCGAACCCTTTCTTTTTGCTCAGGCCTTCGGCAATCTCCTCGTTGATGCCAACATTGAGAAAAGAATGCATCATGCCCGGAAGGGATATGGTGGCCCCGCTTCTCACTGAGAGGAGTAGCGGGTTCTCCGGATCGCCATATTTCTTGCCCAGCGTTTTCTCGAGCTTCAGCACCTCCGAGTTGATGCGATGGGCCATATCATTAAATATGTACTTATACCCCACCACTGCATCGTAGCTCCTGAAGACTTCAGTGGTAAGGATAAAGCCGGGAGGGATAGGGAAATTGAATGATGCCAGCTCTTTAAGAAAATATCCTTTATTGCCTATGAGGATCTGGTTATCGATATGTTTTGTTTTCTTGTAAATAGGGGAGATCGCCAGCTCGGGCGTGTATGCCATCATGAGGTTAAGGATATGCTTATTGTCCTTAAATTTCTCCAGTTCCGCCTTCAGGGTCCTTATAATGGCGTTGACCAGGTTATCGAGCACCTGGAGTCCGAAAGAGGATGAGATGATAGAGCGAAAAAAATTCTCCGATGCCTGATAAACGGCCTGTTGCTCCCTGTCCACGGATAGTTCTTCCACGGACCGTCTGTTCAGGGACGACGTCTCGACCTGGCGTATGATGACGGGAAGGTTCAGGCTGTGAGCGTCGATGTAATAATCCTTTATGATGTCCCTGATGCCCTTTGAGATAAACTGGAAGATATCGATATATTGATCCACCGAGAACTGCTTGAGCTGGAGGGCGCTCGTGATGTACTTCATCTTGGCCACGAGGCCTTCAGTGGCAACGCCTTCGAGCTCAAGGGCCTTCACATAGAGCCACAGATATTTGTGAATCCTCGTGAGGGTGCTTTTCGTGATGAATTTGAGATTTAACGATTGGATCAACTCCTCGAAAAGGGTGGTGGCATAGTTCTCCAGGCGGAAGGAGAGCCCCACCGCCTCGAACTTCTCTTCCTGGTACGTCCCGTACATGGAAGGTATGCCCGCGGCGATGTGTCTCTTGTGATAGATGTTCTCAAAATAGGTGGTCTTCTTAGGGGATAGAATCCTTTCTTTCAAGGCGGTGAGAAAACCGAGGATGATGACGAGGCTCTGAAAATAGTTCTTTCTGTGGATGTGTCTCCTGAGAGAGCGGACGCGGGCGATGCTGAAGATACCGCTCGATTCCAGGTCTTTCAATAGATCTATGGGAAGGAAATTATATTTCTTATACAGGAGCTGATAGAGCCGTATCACAAGTGCGGCGCGTTCCCGGTCTCTCTCGGGCACGCCCTTTATATGCAGGATCTCCCTTTGAGCCTTGGGCCCGTCCCATTCGAGAAATTCCCGCGGCTCTCCATGCACCCGGGGAAACAGAACGGTAAACACCGTGTGGAGCCCTTCGAAATACTCTCCCTCCGGCTTGATCTGATCGAATACTTCCTGGGGGAGATGGTGCCTGATGAAATTCTTATCCCTCGAGTACCAGAACCGGAATACGTCCTCTATGAATGTGACGAGGAGGCTGTTACTTTCCACGTGGGACTGCTTCCGAAGAAAATAGACGAGCTTGTCATTCCTCTGGGAAAGCTCGTCAAGTTTTGTCGATGTTTCCCGCAATTCTCCCTCAGCCCCTATTTCAGTAAAATAGATAGGGAAAATCCGAAGGAGCTGTTTGACGAGATTATAGGCGGGCTGGATATCGGAATTGAGGAGCCCCGATATATCCTTCTGCAGGAGATCCGTATCGCGGACAAAGACCCCGCCGATTTTGAGGTTGATTATAAGGGCGGACAGCAGTCGTTTGGCCCAGCGGGGTCTCAAAGCTATGATTCCGAGCCATGAGCGTATGTTGACGATATGGGCCGGATTTACCTTGACCTGCCACTCGGCAGTCGAACCTGATATCTCGGGTCTCTGAAATCCGAAAAGTACTAACTCTCCGATCATGGTATCGACGAGAGGATGGCTCTTCCTGTCATACACTTCCTTCGCGAGGGTGGTGATGCAGTCGATCACCGCACCGCTGTGCTGGGGCGAGACATTCCGCCTCAATAGAGCGAATACTTTTTTGACGAAATCATTGAGATTACCTTCGTCCTCTTCTTTGAAGACCATTCTGAGACACCGGTTGATCTCCTGGAGAAGGCTCGTGTGCATCTCGGAAAGGCCCGGTACCCCCATCATATTAAAGAGAAAATCCAGCTTCACTATGTGCTGCCGTCCCGGGAAAGCGGGCGAACGCTCGAGGTTGTCCGCCACCAGAAAATATCCATTGACGATTTGGGAGTTGTCCGGCATGTCAATATAGCGGGGCGCCAGCTCATCGCTTACCATGGTGCTATCCGACCGGAGGTCCTCAAGACGTCCGAGGAGGACCTGAAGGTTCCTGTGACTCAAGGGCTCGATGAGTTCGCCGAAGGCCTTGGCCCCGTCCGCGCCACACTCATCCGGAGTTAACCACAGGGAAGGGTCGGGTTGGGTAAGCCAGTAAAGGTACGTCTCCCTGAAGAAGTGAAAGAGGAGCCCTCCTAAAGCAGGCATGGGCAGGATCTCTTTGCCGGTAACTGATTTGAGCATGGCCTTTAAATAGGTCGATGCCTTTCTGAAGGAGGAGCCGTGTTCCTGATACGCCTTTTCCAGGGATTCGATCAAAAAGGGGAAGAGTTTCAGATTCCTGGCGAGGTACTCCCTGCTATTTTCGATGATGGTCACCACGAAATCGAAGAGGTAACGGGTGGCGGTATCCTTTATCCCATCCGCGGAGGATGATTCGATCACATCGAAATATATGGTGAGAATAATCCTTAAGGCGGGGAGACCCTCTTCATGCAGGTTGACTTCATAGAAATCCCCTATGGAGAGGGTCCTCAATTCCTTAAGGACATATTCCCAGTTTACATAAGGATGATTGAGCTCAAGAAGAAGGTCCGTGGTCCGTTTGGATACTCCGTAGTGCCCCTGGACCACCCGGAGAAGGTGTCCGTATTTCTCGGGGATCTCTACGAAGGCCGCAGTCCTTTCCAGGTTAACCTGGAGGGCTATGGAGTTTAAGGTTTTCAGTTTTTCGTCCATATGGATCACCTGTCCCTGACTTATCGGTTTATAGGGTATTTATAACAAAAAAAGGGGTGGTTTCCCACCCCTTTTATCGGTATGCTGCATTTACTTGTTAAGTTTGCCTTTGAATTTCTCGATGAGCTTGGGAACGACCTGGCTGTAGTCGCCCACTACGCCGAAAGTGGCAGCTTTGAAAATAGGGGCATCGGGGTCTTTGTTGATAGCCACGATGCAGTCCGAAGTCCTCATGCCGGCGAGGTGCTGGATTGCGCCGGAGATACCGCAGGCGATATAGATTTTCGGTTTTACCGTCTTGCCCGTCTGACCGACCTGGTGCTCGTAAGGTATCCAGCCGGAGTCGACTGCGGCACGGGAAGCGCCGAGGGCTGCGCCGAGCATATCGGCAAGCTCTTTGAGGACGCCGAAACCTTCCGGTTTGCCTACGCCTCTGCCGCCGGACACGATGATGTCTGCCTCGACGAGGTTGACTGATGCTTCTCCCTTGACGAATTCCACGACCTTCGTCTTCAGCTCGTCTTCCGTCAGGGCGAAGGCTTCTTTCACGATCTCGCCGCTCTTGGACGCATCTTTCTCAGGCATGGCGAATGCTTTCGGCCTCACCGTCGCGATCTGGGGCTGGGCCTTCTCGTTTACCACTGTGATCGTATAGTTGCCGCCGAAGGCTGCGCGCGTCATCTTTACTTTTCCGCCGTCTATTGCGAGTCCGATCGTGTCGGTGCAGAGGCCGCATGCAAGTCTTGCCGACACTGACGCGGCTACGTCGGTACCCTGGCTCGTGGCCCTGAAGAGGGCTACTTCGGGTTTGTACTTATCGAGGAGGAAGTTTGCCGCCTTGGAATATGCGTCGGTCCTGAATCCCTTGAAAATCGGGCCATCAACGGCGTACACTTTTGATGCGCCGTAAAAGAATGCTTCCTGAGCGATGTTGTCGACGTTCTCGCCAACCACAAAGGCGCAAAGAGATGAGCCGAGATCGTCCGCCAGTTTCTTGCCGATGCCCAGAAGCTCATAGGACATGGCTGAAACATCTTCATATTTATGCTCTATATATACCCATACATCGTTAGCCATCGTTTATCCCTCCATCCGGTTATTTTATGACTTTCAGGTCAATCAATTTATCTACGAGCAATGATGTTACATCTTCTATTTCGCCCTTGAGGACCTCACCGGCTCCTCTTGGAGGCGGTACGGCGATCTCCACCACTTTCGTGGTTGAGCCGGCGGCGCCTACTTTTCCCTTATCGACGCCAAGGTCATCGGCAGTCCACTGGGGGATGGCGATTTTCGAAGCTTTTCTTATGCCCATAAGATTGGGAAGGCGGGGCTCATTAATGCCTTTGACTACGGAGATGACGGCGGGCAGTTTTGCTTCGATGACTTCGGTGCCGCCTTCAATAGCCCTTTCGACCACGATCTTCTTGCCTGCTGCATCGATTGAGCGCACTTTTGAAACGAATGTGAGGGGGCTGTAGTCGAGAACAGCCGCAAGTAAAGCCCCTACCACACCGGTGTTGCCGTCGGTCGACTGCTTACCGCAGAATACTACGTCCACATCGCCGATCTTCTTGATCGCGGCTGCGAGAACGGAGGCGGTAGCAAAGGTATCGGAGCCTGCAAATGCCGGATCGGTAAGCTGATAGACGGAGTCCACGGTCAGGGCGAGGGCATTTCTCAGGACGTCGGCAGACTTATCCGGGCCCATCGTGATTGCTACGATTTCGCCATCATAGTTCTCTTTCGTGAGCAGAGCCTCTTCCAATGCAAATTCATCGAAGGGGTTGGTGATCGAGTCCATGGACTCTCTGTTCAACATACCCTTTGGGATATCCCATTTCACCTCTGCTTCGGTGTCGGGAACCTGTTTTATACACGCTACTATTTTCACAGTGTCCTCCTTGGTGTTTTATTGACCCTTAAAGGTGGGTTTTCGTTTTTCTACAAAGGCTGTCATCCCTTCTTTCTGGTCCCGGGTAGCGAAACAAAGCCCGAAATCCCTGGCTTCGAGCATGAGCGCCTCTTCCATGCCCAAATAAAGGCTTTTATTGATGCATTCCTTTGCCAGTCCTATCGAGAAGGGACCATTTGCTTTTATCTTGTTCGCAAGGGCCATGACCTCGACCATCAGCTGGTCGTGGGCCACTACCTTGTTGAGAAGTCCCATCTCGTATGCTTCCTGGGCCCCTATGGTCCTTCCTGAAAATATGAGTTCCTTGGCCTTCCCGAGACCCGCAAGTTTTGCGGTCCTTTGGGTGCCCCCGAAACCGGGGAATATCCCGAGGGTCGTCTCAGGGAAACCGACTTTCGCCTTATCCGATGCATAGATGATGTCGCATGCAAGGGCTACCTCGAACCCTCCGCCGAGGGCATATCCGTTTACCGCCGCGATTACCGGTTTCCTCATGTTCTCGAGGACCGCAAAGGCCTCGTGGCCCCTCTGGGAGAACGCCATGCCTTCGATGGCATCGAGGTCTTTCATCTCGAGTATATCGGCTCCGGCAATGAAGGCCTTGTCTCCCTCTCCGGTGACGATCACAACCCTCACGTCAGGGTCGCTGCTCAACTTCTGTGCCGCGTCCTTTATCTCGACGAGGGTCTCTGAGTTAAGGGAATTAAGCGCCTTCGGGCGGTTTATCTTTATGATCCCTATGCCGTCATTGATTTCAAGGAGCAGGTTTTTGTAGTCCATAGTCTGTTATGCCTCGCTCTCGAGGATTGCGGCCAATCCCTGCCCGCCGCCGATACACATGGAGACGAGTCCGTATCTGAGGCCGAGCCTCTTCATCTGATAAAGGGCGGTAGTCACAAGTCTTGCGCCGGTGCATCCGATCGGGTGGCCGAGGGAGATGCCGCCGCCGAACATGTTGCACTTGTCCATATTTACCTTAAGCTCCCTGATGCATGCGATCGACTGGGACGCAAAGGCTTCATTGAGTTCGATCAGGTCTATCTGGTCGAGGGTAAGGTTTGCCTTTTTGAGGGCCTTTCTGATGGCAGGGATGGGACCGAGTCCCATATATGCGGGATCCACACCGCCTGCTGCGTAGGCGATCAGTTTGCCCATAGGCTTGATTCCCAGCTGATTGGCTTTCTCTCTCGACATGAGTACCGCCGCCGAAGCCGCGTCATTCAAGCCCGATGCGTTTCCTGCCGTCACCGTACCGTCTTTCTTGAATGCGGTGGCCAGTTTCCCCATTTTTTCCATTGTAGTGTCCATGGGTCTCTCATCCGTATCGAATATGATGGGATCGCCTTTCCTCTGGGGTATCTTCACGGGAACGATCTCCGCCTTGAGGACGCCGTCCCGGATTGCTTTCATTGCCCTCTGATGGCTGACGAGACCGAACATATCCTGCTCTTCCCTGGTGATGCCGTATTTTGCGGCGATGTTCTCGGCAGTAACGCCCATGTGGTAGCCATAGAAGATCTCCCATACGCCGTCAAGAACCATGAGGTCCGTCATCTTGGTGTCGAACATTCTCGCTCCCCAACGGGCCGAAGGCACTGCGAACGGCGCCTGGCTCATGTTCTCCATGCCGCCTGCAACCACAACCTCATTGTCGCCGGTCATGATCGACTGTACCCCGTTGATGATGGCCCGCAGTCCGGAGGAGCAGACCTTGTTCAAGGTGTATGCGTTTGTCTCTTTCGGGACTCCGCCCTGAATGCACGCCTGTCTGGCCGAATTCTGGCCGAGGCCGCCCTGGAGGACGTTGCCCATTATGACCTCGTCGATCTCTACTTCTTTCAGGCTGCTGTCGAAGTTATAATATTTCGCTTCCAGTTCCGTATCGGTCTTCCCGTTGAAGATGTCGGGTGCCACGTCTTTGTCTTTGTTCTTCGAAGGCCGTATACCCGCACGTTTTATCGCTTCATTAATTGCAAGCCCCCCCAGCTGTACGACCGGAACGTCTTTCAAAGAAGCGCCGAAACTGCCGATTGCCGTTCTTGCACAAGATACTATTACTGCCTCTCTCATATGCCTCTCCTTTTCATGGGAACTTTGGATTAATAACCCCACCTTTTTTTATCCTAAATGCGCGAATTTGTCAACGAATTTTAATATGGACTGGTCTGAATTTGCAACAAATTGCACAGCCCGTGAGGCAGGTCGGAAACACGCCCGTTTCATTCATGTTCCGGGTCCTTTGCATCGATATATTTCCTGGTCGTCCGGGACTTTGGAGTTTACTTTTCGGACCGTTCTGTTAGAATGTAGCTCAAGACATCCGGAGGTGACACAATGATTCGTAGGCTGGGGTTTTTTTGTATCGTGATTTTCCTCGCCCTTACCACATTCGGCCATGGCGCCGATGAGCCCTCTCAGGTCGAGCATAAATGGGAGCCCTACTCGAAGGACAGGCAGGGGGTGAATTTTTATTATGACAAGGATGCCATCGTCTACGGGACCGATGGGGTGCTCAAGGTTTGGAGAAAACGTGACTTTCCGATCAGGGCCCGGTATAGGGAAATTATCAATCTGGACGAGATCGACTGTTTCAGACAGAAATATCGCGCATTGGAGATTAAGGTTGTAGGTTGGGATGATTCGGTCGAATCATTTAAACGCGTGGCGGAGTGGTCCACAATTTACGGTGATTCTCCGGAAGAATATTTTCTCGACACGGCATGTAAAGAGTTCAAGAAGAAAAAGAAATAGATACCCGCGGTAACCAATCCTGACGGGCAGCAGGCACCGGGATATAATGGTTCAGGCGCACTCGTCATATAATTGAGGGAGGCCGTCTCCGAATGAAGAAACAGATCGTCTGCGTAATGGCCGCAATTCCACTCATGATCTTTTTCGCGGTGGGGTTAACGGGGTCTGCGGTGCATGCGCGACCAGCAGGACATCCCATTGATTTGAACGATGTTTCGGACGAAGCCGCCGCTTCAGGTATCGTCTGCGCAGTGAGCGGATTGCGGCCTTACATGGTATCGACCTTTCCCCCCGACGCGCTTTTGCTCGCCCTGTTCCAGAACGTCTCTCCCACGCTGAAAGGCTATAAACTCAACGTTTTGGGAAAGACCCAGAACAGCGCCACGGGCGTCTATACCTGGTATGTGTATTATCTTGACAGCACCAACGGTTTTCAGTACTGCTCGATCGACCTGACCATGATAAAAAACACGAATACGAAACTTCCCTATTACTGGCTCTATCTCCTGCGTATCCCCACGGGGTCCACGGTGACGACCTGCTCCGGCTTGCTGGAGCAGAAATATCAATAACCTCCCTTTATCAACCTGGGATAAATATTGGAATATTTTATTCCGTGAAATCTATTGTATCTTTTTTGCGGTACACAAGGGCCTGACATAGGGCAATAAGACCTTCAGCGTCCTTTACCGTTATCTGATAAGTTGCCGTCTTTCTGCCGCAGTGCACCTCTCGCGATTCCGCACGAAGAAGGGTCTGTTTCGTCGCGGGTTTAAGGTAAGTCACATTCATGCTCAGTGCCACGGCCATAGTGCCATGGCTGTTCGAGCTTATCTCGAAGGCCTCGTCTATGAGGGAGAAGACAGCCCCTCCGTGCGCCATGTGATGAATATTATCCATATCTTCACGGTATTCCATTTCACAGGCGGCATATCCCTCGTCTACTTCAATGAGGCGTATACCGAGCAAACGGGCAAAAGGCTCTTCTGCTACTTTCTTCATGAACTGCCGGCGGGTCCGTTCTTCCATTATCGTGTTTTCTCCTTATGGGGTTTTTCTTTTGAGCACGAGCGACCCTGCGGCGCCCACGAGAGAGACAAGGGCCGACAGGAGAAAGGCATGGGCAAAGGAGCCTGTAGCGTCCTTTATCCATCCCGCCACAGGCGGACCGAAGGCCTGACCTATGCCGAAGAAGAGGGTAATGAAACCCAGGGCCGCCGGAGCGAGCCGGCCTCCCACGGCATCTCCCGCGGCAGCCGCCATTATGGCGGGAATTGAAAAGGCGGTGATGCCGAACACTATTGCAGACACGTAAAATCCGCCGGGGCCTTTCCAGAACGTGAAAATCATATAGGAGATCGCAAGGGTGAGGTAGGCGAGCATGGATCCGTATCTTCTTCCGACCACGTCTGAGATGCTGCCCCACACAATCCCGCAGAATATGCTGAAAATTCCGAGAAGGGCGAAGAGAGCGCCGGCCCTCGCCGTGGTGAGTCCCATTTCTTTAGTGAGGTAGGCCACAAAGAACGTAAGATATATTATATATGAGAAACCATACATGAAATAGACGGAGCCGAGCTTCCATATCTCTTTTTGGCCCACCACATCTTTCCAGGCGGAGAAAAGGGTAACCCTGGGTCCGGACTTCGGCTCATCGCCGCCTCCATAGATGGAAACCCCCTTGTCCGCGGGACTATCCCGCAAAAAGGCATAACAGACAAAGGAGAGGAGAAAGACGATCCCTCCAAGGAGATGCCATGCATATCTCCAGCCATCCCGACCGTGGCTGGAGATAAAATAAGGGAGTATTAGTCCGGAGATGGTCAGGCCGATACCGATGCCCGCTGCCACTATGCCTGTGGCGAAGCCTCTTTTTCTCATTACGAACCATGCGGCGGGCAGCGCCATCAAGGGCACATAGCTCGCCCCGTTCCCCATGCCGGTAATAAGGCGAAGAAAAAAAGCGGAGCCAAAAGATTCGGCGAAGCCGGTGAGAAAAAGACTGATGCCCATGACCAGCAGGGAAGCGAAGGCCACTTTCCTGACGCCGAACCGGGCCGCGAGGAAGCCTCCAATGACGGCAAGGCAGAGATAGCCGATGAAATTGCCCATGGCGATGAAACCGATCTGGGTGTAATCAAGGGCCAAACCCTCTTTCATCGAAGGAAGGATCACGGAATACGACATCCTGCCGAATCCATGAGAGAGTATCACTACCAGTGTTCCCGTGAAAGCCACGACCCATGCGTAATGTACCATGGAGGACCTCCTTGGTCTGTTTTATCTTGCGACCTCGGGGATTAAAACTATTTCCCGGGGCATTTCTTATCGATTTAACCGGTGTCCGGGCACGCGGTCCGAAGAGTGTCGCCCTCCTCCTGTAAGACATCTGATAGTGGTATTTATGTAATGGAGAATTATATATGCACTGCAATCTGTCAAGGAAATTATTGATCTCACCTGAATTTGACGGATTCACGGGCGGAGGGGCGGACCGCCAGACAAAGAGCGGGCTGCAGCTTTTATGAGCAGAAAACATATTGACTCTGAGATACGGGCGATATTATTCTTTCTTTGGGGTAGGACAAGGGCGGCAAGATCCCGTGAATCGCGGGTAATATAATCACGATATCATAACTCAAACGCCAGGAGGTACCATATGACCTACGAAACACTCTTAATAGAAATGGAAGGAAACGTCGCAACCGTACGACTCAACAGGCCCCCGGTCAACTCTCTCAACGTCCAGGCCTATTCCGACATCTATCAGGCATTCTCAGAGCTCGACAAGGACG